>JACDBM010000019.1 GCA_013694945.1 Chthoniobacterales bacterium | reverse complement strand
ATCCTTGCCTTCCTGTGATGGCAGCGGAGCTTCGCCGGTCGCGGGCAATGTGCTGGCGGCGATCGAGTTCGCGTTTGATTCGAATGTTTTTTCTTTCGGTTTCTCGCTCGATTCGTTCTCGGGATTTGTTTCGGCGTAGGGTGCGTTGACCCGGAAAGACGGCGGTGCTGGCGTCGCTGATAAATCGACCATGGTCAACTCCACCGGCCGGTCGTCCGCTGCCGGAAGCGGCGAGGCCGAGCCGTTGAAGGCCGCCAGCGAAAGTGCCACCACGACATGGAGAAAAAGCGAGGCGAGGATCGCCAGCCATAACATCCTGCGCTCTCGTTTACTGTTCATTGTCGCTTCTGCCTCTCGCTGCTCGATCCACGCGAAATGTAGCACCGCGCGTTCCGGTGCCAATCCGCGCTACCGGCCGTGCTCGCCGAATAACCAGCACCGTTGTCTCGCGACCGCCGGCAAGCGTGCGACAAGCATGTCGTCCAGAGTCAGCGAAGACGACGAGCGATCATCGATGCGTATGAGGGGCACACTCGTCACGACGCGCAGTGGGAGGCGGCGTCCAGGATCGTCGGAGCCTCACCAGCGGCGGAAAGACAGAGCTGCCTTGAGGTCCCTCGCCGTTTCGCTGGCTCGGGATGACTCGGCTTCCTGGGTTATTGGGAAACAGGAACCTGCCGTGTCGGTTTGGCATTGCGTTTCCGCGCCATCGTTCTCCGGGCGTGGTGAAAGAGATACTGCTGCGCATATCCACCGTGCTCGCCGAAATAATTATCGCAAAAATCGCGCAGCTTCTGCGGGGTGATCTTGCGTTTCCGCCCGAAGTATTTCTCCTTCAACACCCGCTCAATCCAGACATCGATCGGAAATGCGCGCAGCCTTTCGTAGGCGAAAAGCATGACGCAATTCGCCACCTTCGGACCGACACCGGGCAGCTCGCACAATCGCGCGCGCAGCTCGCCGTCCGGCAGTTGTCTCCACCCTTCGAGAGCGGCTTCGCCGGAACTCACCAGGCGCGCTGTCAGCAGGAGATTCTTTGCGCGGTAGCCGAGCGCGCAGTCACGCAGCTGTTTCTGGTTTGCTCCCGCCAGCCGGGCCGCGCTCGGGAAAGCGTATACGTGACTCCCGTATACCGTCGCACTCGCGCCAAAGCGTTCGCGAAGTGCGCGCGAAATCTGGCGGATGTGCGCGACCTGTTTCATCGAAGAGGTAATGAAGGTCGCCAGACATTCCCAGAGCGGCTGGCGGATGATGCGCAGGCCACGGCAATAATCCCGGGCGGCGTTCAGTGCCGGGTCGTCGGGAAATCCCGCGCAGATTTCCCGCAAAGGATGATCGAGTGCGAGATATTTTCGGACGGCGATGCCGGCTCCGCCTGAGACGAGCAGGTGTTCGCTTCGCTGTTCCACGTAGACAGCGCGATCCGCGATCATCCCCGCGTACCCGGTGCCGCTCGGCTCCCAATGAAAGACCTGCCCAGAATCGAGAGTCAGAGCAAGATTGAAATCGGCCGCTTCGATTTCTTTCAACGTCATTTCATAGATTAACACGATTGAAATATAGATTGTGTTCGGTCCACGAAAATCCGTGTTCCATCCGTGCTCATCCGTGGCTAAATAACCCGCCGCATGGACACGCGCCTCGTCATCGACACCTGCGTTCTCCTCCTCTACTTCTTCGGCATTGTGGCGCTGGGGCTTTGGGCCGGGCGGCGGAATCGCACCTTGCAGGATTTTTCCCTCGGCTCGCGCTCGATTCCGTGGTGGGCCGTGCTCGCTTCCATCGTCGCGGCGGAGACAAGCGCCGCGACCTTTCTCGGCACGCCAGCGGAAGGCTTTAAGACGCGCGGCTATTTCTACGGTCAACTCGTCATCGGCACGATCCTCGCCCGGGTGATCATCGCCTTCACCTTTATCAAACCGTACTACGATTACCGGGTGCAGAGCGTCTACGAATTTCTCACCGTGCGTTTCGGCACCATGACGAAGAACATGGCCAGCGGCATTTTTCTCTTCACGCGTGTGCTTGGGATCGGCGTCCGACTTTACCTTGGGGGCGCCATCATGGTGGTGATCTGGCGTTACCTTTTCCCGACGCTGCCTGTGAATCTCAACACCTACATCTGGGGCATTATTTTCGTGACCGTGATCACGACGATCTACACCGCGGTTGGCGGGATCAAGGCGGTGGTCTGGACCGATTTGATCCAGGCCTTGCTGATGTTCAGCTCGGTGATTTTCGCGATCTTCCTCCTGCTGCACAACATCCCGGGCGGATTCGACACGGTGAAGCAGAACCTGGGCGGACTCGGCAACGTGCAGTTATTCCAGACAGGCTGGAACAC
>JACDBM010000011.1 GCA_013694945.1 Chthoniobacterales bacterium | reverse complement strand
TCTCGATCGGCGCGTCCAGCTTCGATCCGACAAAGGCGCCGATTGTTTTCCCCGGCCTCAGAATGCAGCCCGAATGGGTCGCCCCGCGCATCCTCTCGATGCTGCTTCCGCTGCTCTTTCTTCCAGTCGCGAGCCTTTTCTTTCACCGCTTCGATCCTGTGCGGACGCGGCAGACGTTGGATAAAAGCAACCGCAAGTGGATCAGCAAAATTCAGAACCTCTTCAAGCCGCTCAGCCGACGCACCGTGGCAATGCTGATGCCGTTGGCGCGCGGCCAGTCTTTCGCCGCCGCGATCTGGGCGGATGCGGTGCTCACGCTTACTCTGTTCCCGCTCGTTCTGGTCGCATTTGTCGGGATTACTATCGTGACGCTTTCCGGCGTTCCCCTGGACGGCTTTTTGCCGATTGTCTTTGCTGCCTTGGCCCTCGTTGTTTCCGATATCGCCACGCGCGACCGCCGCGCCGGGACAACCGCGATCCTTTACGGTGCTCCCCGGCTCCGTGAGCACTTCGTTTGGTGGAAGCTCGGCTCCGCCCTCGTGCTGAGTTTCATTCTTTGCGCGGCGCCCCTCGTGCGTGTGGGCTCCGCAGGGCCTCATGCGGTTTCTGCTTTCCTGGTCGGGATCGTCTTCGTCGCGGCGCTCGCGACATCGATGGGCGCGATCACGTCGAATGCGAAAACGTTCATCGTCGTCTTCCTGAGCTTCTGGTATGTCGTGGTGAACGATAAGGGAGCAACCGCGCTGCTGGACTTCGCTGGTTTTTACGGGACCGCGACTTTTCGAACAACGCTGGTTTACGGAGCGGTAGCCGTCGCCGCGCTCCTCGCCGCGCAGCTGTTTCACCGGGCGCGACTCGTGCGCGCGTAGGTTGCAATGAGAACTGCCGAGGCGGAACTGCGGGCCTTACCCGCTTGAGCTCTCGTTCGGCCAAAGTGTTTCATCCGAGCCAGCGCAGACGGCGAGGGATCTCGCATAGGGTGGGATGGACCAGCACTTCCTCTGTGGTGTGACCAGCGGGAAAGCGCGCCACGAAAAGGATCACCCACGAAATGGTTACTCGCGGCGTGGCGCGCGCATGCAGTGGCGTGAGAGTTGCCCTTCCAGAGGACGAAGCAACCCTCGTGGAGTTAATGGCCGAGTTCTACGCCGAAGCCGGCTTTGAGTGAACCGTCGCCATGGCTTTCGCCGCTCTGCTGAGGGACGCGCGACTCGGCCAAGTGTGGCCGATCGAAGCCGACTCGCTCGCAACCCGCTGGTTATCTGGTCCTCACGTTTGGCTACAGCATGGAATACGGCGGACCCGCCGGGATTCTCGAGGATCTTTTCGTGCGCGCAGAGTTTCGCGGTCGCGGGCTTGGGACAGCCGCCGCGCGGGAGCTGCGCGCGTTCTGTCTTGCTCGCGGCCTGCGCGCTGTCTCAGAGGACGTGGGCCGCGCGAATGATGCTGCACAACGCGTCTCTGACCGGGCGGGATTCGCCGCGACCGATCGTCAGCTTCTGACCCTGGAACTCGCGAAGCCGGCGCACATCGCCTAACGAGAAGGCAAGCCGCACATCGGACGACTTACCGCTTCAGGTAGAGCGTGCGCGTGCCGAAATCGATGATGCCGTTATATCGCTGGAGAATCTCCGAGCCGAGCAGGCCGGCCACGGGTGGCGAACCATTCAATAACCCACCGCGCACCAGGCCCTCGAGGTCGATCACGCCCACTTCCTTGCTGCGCATATCAAGGGAGCCAACGGAGAACCGCGAGATCGTGGCCAGTTGCACACCCCGCTGCTTCAAGTTCACACCGGAAGAGGTGAAGGCGCTGTTGCGCACCGGGATTCGCATGTTCCGGACGAACTTTTGGTGGAGAAGCGTGCCGTAGGCGCCGGTATCCACCATGAGCTTGGCGCGTTTACCATTGAGCGTGCCGTCCACATAGAGATTGTAGCCGGAGCTCACGTGCATGGGTACTTCGCTGAAGCCGCTGTAGTTCAAACCTGGAGCACCGCCTTGCGCCTGCGGATCAATTTTTAAAATCAGCACCTGCGCGCGGCAATCGAGGACCGCCTCGGTCGGAAACAGGATGTCAGCACCGAGAATTCCATCGATCGGCTGCTCGTTCATCATCTTCGCCGCCCGCGAAGAGCTGGCGAGATCCACCGCCACCATTGGCTCATCGATGAGGTTCAACAAACCCAGCTGCAAGCTCCGCGCGATCGCCACCCCGTTGTAGCGACCATTGATCCGCAAGCGCGTCGGAATTTCGGCGTTCGCCAGCGCCGGTGTCAGTCCGAAGTACTTCACGCGGTGCAGCGAGATGGCGCTCACGGGCGCTCCCGTATCCACGCCGAGAAGAGCCGGTTTGCCGTTGATGACGGCGCGCACCAGGAGATGATTCTGGCGGGAACGTTCCAGCGGCAGGGCTTGGAACTGTGGCTGGACCGCCGCCCGTTGCCCGGAAGGGTGTCGAACTGGCGGCGGACCGGCTTTGCGGGGCGCAGCCAACGCTGGAGTTGCCAGCAGCAGAACGAGAACTGCCGCCCCAAATCTTTGCGACCAGAAGAGAGTTTTCATGAATCGACCGGACGGCGATGCTAGCACA
The DNA here is from genome assembly GCA_013694945.1 of Chthoniobacterales bacterium. GTDB lineage: Bacteria > Verrucomicrobiota > Verrucomicrobiia > Chthoniobacterales > UBA10450 > JACCTI01. The sequence continues at coordinate 2,434 of JACDBM010000011.1, read as the reverse complement.
CTCTCTCTCGGGCGAAAACGCTTGATTCGCGCGACACCAATCGATACTTGGAGCGAAGCCCAATCGCATATGATGCAAAACACCAATTCAGGACAAGTCCGCGCCGGTCTTTCCTTTCTCGTCACTGTCGTTGCCCTTGGCGCAATCGTCGGCCTCGCCGGCTGCGACGGAGGCGGAAGCGCGGGCTCCGGCGACACGATCAAGATCGGCGAGTTCGCTTCCCTGACCGGCGCGACGGCCAGTTTCGGGACCGCGTCGCACAATGGCGCGATTATGGTGATCGATGCGGCCAACGCCGCCGGCGGCGTCCTCGGCAAGAAAATTAAACTGATCACCGAGGACGATCAATCGAAGGCGGGCGAGGCGGCCACGGCGGTGCGCAAATTAATTTCCCGCGACCGGGTCGTGGCATTGCTCGGGGAAATTGCCTCCTCTCGCTCCTTGGAAGCGGCGCCCATCGCCCAGCAAAGCAAAATTCCGATGGTCTCCCCGGGTTCGACAAACCCGAACGTGACAAAGGTGGGCGACTACATCTTCCGCGTCTGTTTCATCGATCCATTCCAGGGCACGGTGATGGCGAAGTTCACTTTAAACTCGTTGAAGAAGACGCGAGTCGCGGTGCTAACGGACGTGCGCCAGGACTACAGCGTCGGGCTTTCTCAATACTACAAGGATTACCTGACGAAGAACGGCGGCACAATCATCAGCGAGCAAAGCTACAGCTCCGGCGATCAGGACTTCAAAGCGCAGCTCACTTCCGTCAAGGCTGCCGATCCTGAAGTCGTGTTCGTTCCGGGTTATTACAATGAGGTTGGCTTGATCGTTCGGCAGGCGCGCGAGCTTGGAATGAACGTTCCCATTCTGGGCGGGGACGGCTGGGATTCACCGACCCTGACGCAAATCGGCGGCCCAGCTCTCGAGAATACCTTTTTCTCGAATCATTTCTCGGTCGAGGATCAGAACCCCGTCATTCAGAACTTCGTCCGCGACTATCGTGAGCGTTTCAAGAAAGACCCCGACGGAATGGCCGCACTCGGTTTCGATGCCGCCAAGGTCTTGCTCGATGCCATGACACGGGCCGGCTCCACTGAACCGGCAAAGGTTCGCGATGCACTCGCCGCCACCGTCGATTTCCAGGGGGTGACCGGGAAGATCAGCATCGATCCGGAGCGAAACGCGACGAAACCAGCGGTGGTCCTGGCGATCAAAGACGGCGGCTTCCATTTCGCGGAAACGATTGCGCCGTAGCGCGGCGGAGCGCCGCGTCGAGGTTGATGATTGATTGTTGATGGTTGATCGAGGCAGACTCCCCGGATGTTCAACTTCGAGAAGCTCGACGCATGGTCGCACGCAGTTGCACTCGCTGATGCAGTCTCTCTCTCTCTTGACTCGCGCTTTTCCTGCGGAGCAATTTGGGCGGCTCTACGTGCTCGCGGGACGTCAGGGTCGAATCCTGAGTGGTCTTCGCAATTCCCTTGTCAATCGCTAGGAGTGGCTGCGATCAACCATCAACCCTCAACCATCAGCCGCTCCTGAACCAGTTTCTCCAGCAGTTGATCAACGGCCTCTCGTTAGGCTCGATCTACGCTCTCATCGCACTGGGTTACACGATGGTTTATGGCGTCCTGCGCTTCATCAATTTCGCGCATGGCGACATCTATATGGTGGGCGCGTTTAGTGGATTTTATCTCGGGCGCTGGCTGATGACGAACATGGGGATGCAGTCATCGATCACGCTCGGGGTTCTCGTCCTGGTCGGAGCGATGACGATCTGCGCGGCCGCCGGGCTGCTGATCGAGCGCCTGGCCTATCGACCGTTACGGAACCGGCCGCGCCTTACCGTGCTGATCACGGCGATCGGCGTCTCGCTCTTTTTGGAATATTCCGGCCAGGTTTTCTTCGGCGCTGATCCGAAGCCCTTTCCTCCGTTGATCCCAGACGTGAAAATCCCGGCTGGGTTCATCACGGTGACGAGCAATCAGCTCATCGTGCTCGCGGTGACGATCGTCCTGCTCGTTGGACTCAGCTTCGTCGTCCTAAAGACGAAGATGGGCATGGCGATGCGCGCGCTTTCCAACAATCCGACGGCGACGTCACTGATGGGGATCAACAACAACGTGATCATTTCATTCACGTTTGGATTGGGCTCGGCCCTGGCAGCCGCCGCCGGCATCCTCGCCTCTTTGAATTACCCGGTTATCAATCCACTCATGGGTTTGTTGCCAGGGATCAAGGCGTTCGTGGCAGCGGTTCTCGGAGGAATCGGGAACATTCCCGGGGCAGCGCTGGGCGGATTGATCCTCGGCGTCGCGGAAACATTGATCGTCGGCTACGGCGATCGGATCAATATCCCGCCGAGTTATCGAGACGCGGTCGCGTTCGTTTTGCTGATCGGCATTCTCCTCTTCAAGCCCTCCGGTCTGCTCGGGAAAGG
>JACDBM010000410.1 GCA_013694945.1 Chthoniobacterales bacterium | reverse complement strand
CGAACCGCTCGAATCAGCGCCGGAGGTTGCTTCGCCGTGGCCTGCCCGCTCGCTCACGGATAATCCAGCGACTCTCTACGGCAGCTGGTGGCACACGTTGTTCCAGCTTTTTCCGTGGAAAGGAAGCACGGAACAGTGGCAGGCCGCGTTCTCCGCCATGCAACCGGAGTCGCCTGAAGGAACCCGCTCCGCGCGTGAATGGCGTCTTCTCATCGAGGGCATGTTGCGCGATTCGTTGCTCACCCAATTCCTGAAATGCCCCGCTGTCGTCGTGCACACGGAGTATCCCTTTCTTTGGCGAACGAACGAACAGAGCTGCCTAGAAGGCGTGATCGATCTGCTCCTCATCGATCCGCGCCAGCGGCGTGGTCTGATCCTTGATTGGAAAACAAATCGCATCGACCGTGACGACGAAAAGTCCTTCCGACAAAAATATAGACCGCAAATCGCCGCTTACTGGAAAGCCGTCGGCGAGATCACCCGTTTCGACATCAGCGCTGGGCTTTACTCCACCTTCACCGGCGCGCTGGTGATGTTCCAGAACGCCGAGTTGAAGGCCGAGTGGTCGCGCCTCTTGCAATTACCCCCGGAGCAAATGGGCACAGAAATCACACCGCGCGATATTTGAAGTTCGCGGCTGTCGCGCCCTCATGCAAAATAGGCGGATGCGTTGCGGCCGCTGGGTTCTTAGCCTCGCTTCTAGCTGGGTGCTTTGTCTGAGCGCGCAGGCGCAGAAAACGTTGAGCCTCGATCAAGCGGTCGCGCTCGCCCGGAAACAGAACCCGGAAATCCTGATCGCGCGCAAGCAAGTCGAGGCTGCGCGTGGAGGGGTCGTCGAAGCGCGCTCCGGCTTTCTGCCTGCGCTGGTTTCAAGCGGTTTGCTGCGGAAACGCGAGCGCCAGGAATCATCGCGCCTCCGTGACGATGACTACAACGCCTCGCTGCGCGTGGTACAGAATGTCTATACGGGTGGTGCGACCAAGGGCCGCCTCGCCATTGCGCGTTTGACCACGGAAAAGCGAGCGCTGGAACTCGCCGCGGTCGAGCAACGTGTGGTGATGGATTTGCGCGTGGCCTACTACGAACTGCTTCTGAATCGCGCCAAGATTGGTGTGCGTGAAGAAGCTGTGCGCGTAATGCGCGACGAGCTGAAAGCGCAGGAAGAGCGTTTTGCCGCCGGGACCGTCGGAGAATTGAATGTGCGGCGCGCGGAAGTTTCGCTGGCGAATGAGCAGCCGGAGCTCTTCGAAGCGCAAACGCGCGTTCAAAACTCCGACCTTCGCATTCACGAGCTCTGCGGCATTCAGGCGAACCCGCGCGCAAGCGGGGCGAGGTTTCAGCCGATCGGTCAACTCACGTATCAACCTCGTCATCCCGACCTGACGGAGTGCCTCGCGCATGCGGCGGCTTTCCGGCCCGAGATCAAAGCACGCCAGCTCGAGATCGCGATCGAAGAGCAACAACTGATCGTGGATCGCAGCGAACTGCGGCCACGTGTGGAAGCTTTCACCGGCTACGAAGTCTACAGCGAACGCGACCCGGAAGTGGGGGATGAATTCAACCATGGTTATGTCATCGGATTGAACGCGAGCTGGCATATTTTTGACGGCTTCGCGACGCGCGGCCGCATGCAGGCGACGGGAGCGCGCCGCGCTGCCGCTGGGGAGGCGTTGCGCGCAGAGAAGCTCGCGGTGGAATCGGAAGTACGAAGTGCGTTCTTCGATCTGCAACAGGCAGATCGGGTGCTTGAATCCGAAACGCGCAACGTCGAAAGCGCGAGCGAGTCTCTCGAGCTGGCGCGCGGTAATCTGGGCGCGGGTCTCGGCACGCAGCTCGATGTCTTGCAAGCGGCCGCGGATGTGACGCGCGTGCGCACGACACGATTGAGTGCCATTTACCTCCACAATGTTGCGTTGGCCCGGCTCGCCCGCGCTTGCGGGAGAGAACCGGAAGGACTCGAGGTTGATTCGAAAAGCGCGACACCGGAAGAGGCGAAACGTCAGGCACAGGTGTTTGACGTGGCACGACCGCCGGCTGGCTTAGGGAGGTCGCGATGAACGGCCGAATTTTTCTCGCTCTGGTTCTGGCGGGCACCGTCTGGGGTGAAACGTTGGATGCGATCACGCTCGAGACAGCCTTCCAGCGCACGCTTGAGAACAATCCGACGATTCAGGAAGCAAAGGCGCGGCTGGAGCAAGCGGCCGGCCGTCGGGTGGAGCTCCGTGCGATAGCTTACCCCGATGCCCGAGTGATCGTGCCAGGCGGCGTGCAGGGAGGGCATCGGGCCGGAGAAAAGAGCGTGCAACCGTTTGC
>JACDBM010000400.1 GCA_013694945.1 Chthoniobacterales bacterium | reverse complement strand
CCCAGGCCTGCTCCACCTCGTCGCGGCGCGCGAACAGCGTCGGGTCTCCGCTCATCGCATCCAGGAGCAAGCGCTCGTAAGCTTCCGGGCTGGCTTTCCCGAAAGAGGTTCCGTAATGAAAATCCATCTTCACTGGTTCAATCCGAAAGCTGGTGCCCGGCATCTTCGCCTGCATGCGCAGCGAGATGCCTTCGTCCGGTTGAATCCGAATCACGAGCACGTTTTGATCGAGCGCCTGTGACTCTTTGTTGAAAAGAACGGCGGGCGCGTTCTTGAAGTGGATCGAGATTTCCGTGCCCGATTTCGGGAGTCGTTTGCCTACGCGCATGTAAATCGGCACATCGGACCAGCGCCAATTATCCACGCTCAGCCGGAGCGCGACGAATGTCTCGGTCCTCGAATCCGGCTTCACGTTCGGCTCCTCGCGATAACCGGGGACCTTCTCACCGCTGATCGCGCCTGCGGCGTACTGCCCGCGAACGACATGGCTCGCCACATCTGCTTCGGAAAACCGGCGTAACGAGCGGACCACTTTTACCTTTTCGTCGCGAATGCTGTCGGCGCCGAGATCGGTTGGCGGCTCCATTCCCACGAGGCAGAGGAGTTGCAGCAGGTGATTCTGCACCATATCGCGCAAGGCACCCGCGCTCTCGTAGTAACCGGCGCGGCCTTCCACACCGAGCGTCTCCGCGGCCGTGATCTGGACGTGATCGATGTAGCGCGTGTTCCAAAGCGGCTCGAAGATCGCGTTCGCGAAACGCAGCACCAGAATATTCTGCGCCGTCTCTTTCCCGAGAAAGTGATCGATGCGATAGGTCGCCTCTTCCGGAAAGGCGGTGCGCACGATTCGGTTGAGTTCGCGCGCAGAGGCGAGGTCAGTCCCGAAAGGCTTCTCCACAATCACGCGAGCCCACCCTTTTTCGGCGGGCTTGTTCAAACCGGCGGCCTTCAGGTGCTTCAGAATCGGCTCAAACTGGTCGGGCGCGACGGCGAGATAAAAGAGACGATTGCCGTCTGTCCCATGCTCCTTCTCCAATTTCTCCAGGCGCCCTGCTAAACGCTTGTAGCCGTCGGCGTCGCTGAATTCGCTCTGGTGATAGGAGATCGAGCCCGCGAAGCTATCCCAGAGTTCCTCGCGCACGGTCTGTCGCGAATGCTTGCGCGTGGCTTCGCCGAGTTCGTGGCGGAATTCTTCGTCACTTTTCGGCCGCCGCGCGACACCGACGACCTTCAGCTCCGGCGGCAATTCGCCATCAGCCGCGATGTTGTAAAGCGCCGGGATGAGTTTCCGGTGGGTGAGATCGCCGGTTGCGCCGAAAATGAGAACGGTGCACGTCTCGGGCAGGGAGCGCGTGCTGATGCCTTCGCGCAGTGGATTGGCCTGCGGTCGATCGGAACCTGGCGTCATGGGTGAAAGTTGTGTCGCAGGTTACGCAGATTCGCGGAGATGCTAAGAGGAAAATGAATGGATGGCGCGCTTCAGATGTGTGTTTCTGCGGCAGCGATTGAGTTGTTGTTGTTGTAGGGTTGACGCTCTGTCGCCCGTGAGATGCATGTTCAGCTGCGACGCGTGCGGAAGCAGCAGAGTTACTTCTTCGAGAGCGTTTCGGGAACGCTCCACCGGGAGACCGTGTAACGGCGACAGAGCGCCGTTGCTCCAACAACCCAGCGCAACGCAACGCAACGCATTCGCGTCGCGGAATGGTTGGAGACAGCGGCAGGTTTCCCGCGCTTACGAGGGCAACGGGAAGCGCCGGGTTAGATTACGAACCTTCCCGCGCACGCCCTCTAGGGCGGCGGCATCATCGCGCCCAATCAGGGCTTCATTGATCAAGTCCGCGATCTCGAGCATCTCTTCTTCTTTCATCCCGCGCGTCGTCACGGCCGGAGTGCCAACGCGGATGCCGCCCGGCTTGAATATCGGATAGGTGTCAAAGGGAATGGCGTTCTTGTTCACCGTAATGCCCGCGCGATCGAGAACCTCCTGTGCCTGCCTGCCGTTGATCTCTTTCGGGCGGAGATCGAGAAGCATGAGATGATTTTCAGTTCCGCCTGAAACGATTCGGTATCCGTGTTTGGCGAGGCCGGCCACAAGCGCCTTTGCATTGATCACAACCTGCCGCTGATAATCGCGGAAGGAAGGCTGAAGCGCCTCGTGAAAGCAGACCGCTTTGGCCGCGATGACATGCATGAGCGGTCCACCTTGAACGCCGGGGAAGAGCATTGAGTCGATCTCTTTTGCGAATCGCTGCTCACACATGACGATGCCGCCTCGGGGGCCGCGCAGGCTTTTGTGCGTCGTGGTCGTGACAAAGTGGGCGTGTGGGAGCGGGCTCGGATGTTGGCCCCCGGCCACGAGGCCGGCGACGTGCGCCATATCGATGAAGAGCAGCGCGCCGGCTGAATCGGCGATCTCGCGGAGACGCGGGTAATCGAGAATGCGCGGATAAGCCGAAGCACCGGCGGTGATCATCGCGGGCTTCACTTCCTGCGCTTGTTTTGCCAGCGCCTCGTAGTCGATTTGCTCCGTTTTCTCGTCCACGCCGTAGTGCGTGACCTGGTAGAACTTGCCGGAGAAATTTGCGGGGTGTCCGTGGGTAAGATGTCCGCCGTGGGCCAGGTTCATCGTCAGGATGCGATCACCCGGCTGAATCGCGGCAAAGTAAACCGCCATGTTTGCCTGCGCGCCGCTGTGCGGCTGCACGTTGACATGTTCCGCCGCGAAGAGCCGCTTCGCGCGATCGATCGCGAGCTGCTCGACGACATCGACATTCTCGCAGCCCCCATACCAGCGCTTTCCGGGATAGCCCTCGGCGTATTTATTCGTCAGGCAGCTCCCCTGCGCTTCCATGACGGCGCGGCTCGTGAAATTCTCCGAGGCAATCAGCTCAATGCCTTCGCGCTGCCGCCTCTCTTCCGCGTCGATTGCGTCGAAGATTTCAGGGTCTGTTTTGCGCAAGCCGCCGCTCTGCGAAGGTCCCGTCACGGGTCCCGCGCCGCTCGCCCTTTGAGAAGACAACTCAGCCATAGTGTAAGAGGAAGTTCCGGTGCTACGTGCCTCCGCGGGCACGAAAAGTTCGCTTTCTTCTACGAACGCCAAGACACTCGGTAAAGCGTTTTTGATCGTCTCGGCGCAGAGCGAATAAACGTCCCGTCCGCAGCCGATTGGGTCGGGCACATCGCGCCAGACCGTCATGCCCGACTCTTCGAATTCGCGCAGGAGAAAGGCTCTTTCGCTCGCCTGGGGAAAGAGCATGTGAATCGATTCGAGGTGTGCGCCGGTCATCGCGAAAATGTGCGTCGCTCGATGAGCCAGCGTGGCCGTAAGCGGCTGGCTGCGCATCCCGCTGATCTCGACGCCTTCCCCTTGCAGCACCTGCACCGCATACATGCTCGGCGGTTGGCCACGCACTGCGTGCACGCCGGCGGAGGCGACTGCAATGTCCTTCCGATTCCCCAGAAGCTTGCGGAAAAGTCCTTCCGCCATCGGGCTCCGGCAAATGTTTCCGGTACAGACGAAGAGAACGTATTTCACGGGGCGTCGGGCGCGAACGCGCGTCCGGCTCGCCAAGCCTAAAATCAAAAGGAATCAAGTCAATCAGACGGGCTTCGCCGCTCGGTCAAAGCAGCAGCCGACAGGCAAGGCCTACCAATCCGCTGCCGATGATGACGGGCACAACGTTCCACTTCCATCTGAACATCCCGACGAACGCGATCCCGGTTACAGTCAGGGCAAACCAATCGACGCTGCCCGTCGGAGTCACGAGAACATGCAGCCCGAACCAAAGCGCAAGGTTTAAGATGACTCCCCACAACGGCCGCCGTCACCGCGGACAATGCCGCCGTAAGCGTGCCGACGCCGCGGAGCTGCTCGATGTGCGGCGCGCCGAGAAAAATCCAAAGGAAACACGGGACGAACGTCGCCCACGTAGTAATCAGCGCACCGAGCGTGCCTGCGAGCAGAGGCGAGAGAGCGCCCGGATGATTCCAGCCGCCCATGAAGCCGACGAACTGCAGAACCATGATGAGCGGTCCCGGTGTTGTCTCGGCGAGACCGAGGCCGTCCATCATCTGACCTGGTTGAAGCCAGCCATAGGTTCCGGCCGCCTGCTGCGCGACGTAGGGCAGAACCGCGTAGGCGCCGCCGAAGGTGACCACCGCGGCTTTGCTGAAGAAGAGACCTTCCTGGAACAGTGTGGAGTTCCAGCCCTGCCAGAAACCGACCACCAGCAGAGGCACCCACCAGAGCGCAACGCAGACGAGTGCAACGCGCAGCGCCCGGTCCCAGGAGGGTCGCGCGTGACTGAGAAGTGAATCGTCGTCCAGCACGCTACTCGTGCGAGTTGCGCCAGGAAGCGTCGCAAACTTCTCCTTCCAGAACATGCCGCCGAGAAATCCCAGGGCCAGCGCGCCGAAGACGATAACCGGAAATGCGATGTGAAGGAAAAAGATGCCTGTGAATGCGAGCGCGGCGATGCCCCACATGATGGAATTTTTCAGCGCCTTGCGACCAATCCGAATCACCGCCACCGCTACGATCGCCATCACCGCCGGCTTCAAGCCGTAAAAGATTGCGGCGACCCAGGGCACGCTTCCGTAGGCCGCGTAGACAATGCTCAAGCCCCACAAAATAAACATCGAAGGAAGGACAAACAGTGCGCCCGCGGCGATGCCGCCGGCAGTCCGGTGCAAGAGCCAGCCGATGTAAATCGCGAGCTGTTGCGCTTCCGGCCCGGGCAGCAGCATGCAGAAGTTCAGCGCGTGAAGAAACCGCGCCTGGCTGATCCATCGGCGCTTCTCGACCAGCTCTGTCTGCATGATCGCGATCTGGCCCGCCGGACCACCGAAGCTGATGAAGCCCAGTTTCAACCAAAACCGAAACGCTGCAGCGAA
>JACDBM010000349.1 GCA_013694945.1 Chthoniobacterales bacterium | reverse complement strand
ATACCGAAGCTGCCCGTTTCGTGGACCGGACCCAACGCCGATATTTGGACGACCAAACCATTCATCATTCCTGGCTTCTCCCATGAACGCATGATGCGCGGAACCGCCTTTCTGCGCGCCGTCGGGCGACTGAAACCGGGGACTACGGTCGAACAAGCGCGCGCCGCGTTGCTCGTGCTCGAGAACAGCTACCGCTCGCAATACCCCGAGAAGATCGACTCCAAATCCGGGACCGTGGTGAAGACCTTGCCCGAAGATGTGACGGAGGATCTGCGCCCCGGTTTCGCAACGCTGCTCGCGGCCGTGACGTTCGTGTTGCTGATCGCGTGCAGCAATGTCGCGAACCTCCTCCTGGTGCGCTTTAGCGGGAGGCGGCGCGAGATTTCACTCCGCATGGCGCTCGGCGCTTCACGTGCCAGCGTGCTAAGGCTCTTCGTCTTTGAAAGCGTGCTGATCAGTGGGCTGGCCGGTTTGCTCGGAGCGATGCTCGCCTGGCAATTGGTGCCTCTGGTGCCGAAGCTGGCTGCGAATTTTCTGCCAATGGAAGCCGGCAGCGCGACCGCGATCTCGCTTCCGGTGCTCGCCTTCACGATCGCGCTTTCGCTGCTCACCGGTCTCGTCATGGGCCTTTACCCCGCTCTGCAAAGCTCGCGCGCCGATATCGTTGACGCGCTGAAAGAAGGCGGCCGCGGCACGGCGGGCAGCGTGCGCCAGCAACGCTTTCGTAAGATTCTGGTCGGAGCCCAGGTCGCGCTTTCGGTCACGTTGCTCGCGGGCGCCTCCTTGCTCATCGCCAGCTTCGTGCGCCTGAGCCATCAGAATCCCGGATTCAAGCCGGACAACCTCTGGATCGGCCTCACGGTCATGCCGCAGGCGGCCTACCCGGACATGCCCTCGCGCACACGTTTCGCCGAGCAGTTGATGAACACGCTCCGCGCAACGCCCGGTGTGCAGGAGGCATCGATCAGTGGAGGATTTCCGCTCTTCAATGGTGGCGGCGCCACACTCTACACGCGTGCGGAAGGTAACGTCCCACCGGTCGCCGAGCGGAAAGGCGCGCCCTCGAACGACGTCTCCCCGGGCTGGTTCCGCGCCCTCGGCATTCCGCTTCTCGCCGGCCGTGACTTCAATGAGCAGGACGTCATCGACCATCCCAACGTTATCCTGATCAGCGCGTCCGGAGCGAAGACTATGTTTGGGAACGACAACCCGATCGGAAAGACATTGCTCATCACGAGCGGAAGCGTGCCGGTCGAGATCATTGGCGTCGTCGGCGACGTGCGCTCGGCGCAGTTAGACCAACACAACGAGATGGAGTTCTATCGCCCGTTCGCGCAGGAAAATTTCCCTTTCATGAGCATTACTGTGCGCAGTCCCTTGCCACCCGACACCGTGACAAAGGCCGTCCAGGCCGCAATGAAAACGATCGATCCCGGCCTCGCGCTAATTCAGCCGCAGCCGGTTAGTGAGATCATGGCGCAAGCGCTCGGCGAGGCGAAATTGATGATGGCCCTCCTCGCCGTTTTTGCCGTGGTGGCGCTGGTCCTCGCAACCGTCGGCATTTACGGCGCTGTCGCCTACACAGTCGAGCAACGCACGGGCGAGATCGGCGTGCGCATGGCACTCGGCGCCCAAACGATGGACGTCCTGCGCTTGGTCCTCATGCAGGGGATGACGCCGGTCGTCATTGGTCTCGTCACTGGAGTAGCGGCCGCGCTCGCTCTCGGCCGCCTCCTCACCGCGCAGCTTTACGAAATCTCGCCGCACAATCCTTTGCTGCTTGGTGCGACCGCAGGAGTTCTGGGATTAGCCGCGTTGCTCGCGTGTCTTTTTCCCGCGCGGAAAGCGACGCTGCTAAACCCTGTGCAGGCACTGCGCGCTGATTAACGCTGCAACGGGCGAGACCGTTAGCATCGCTCCGGAATGCCGGCGTCCACCAGGCGCTTCACCAAGGTGTCGAGGACAGCGGCATCGCGGTACCACTCCTGTTCCCGAACGTACTCCACCGTCAATTCCGGCTGCACGACCAGGGCCGCGCGGGCCAGTTTCGCCGCCTGCTCCGTGTCGCCCAGCGCCATGCGCGACGCGATCTGATAAAGCCGCGAACGCCGCGTCTGGAACGGCAACGCAGCCAAGTGATCGACCGCTTCGCGATAACGCTCTTGCACGTAGAAGGCCACGCCCCGTTCCTCCACACACCACACCGGGAGGTAGGGATCGAGCGCTTCCGCTTCGTCGAGCAACTCCAGCGCCCGTTCCGGCAGACCAAAGAAAGTATAAAAAGCGGCCGACCGCCCTTTGATGTAGGCGTCATTGGGACTGAGTTCCATCGCCTTCTCGTGATAACGCCGGGCGGCCTCGTAGTCGCCTTTCGCCATCTGCACCGAGCCCATGATCCGGTTCGCTTCCGGATCGTTCGGATCGAGTTCCAACGCGCGATGCGTTACCCGCTCGCCCTCGGCGCTGTCGAAGCCCGGCAACCCCGAGACGGCACAAACCCTCATCGCATAAGGCCGCCCGAAATTCGGATCGGTCTCGATCGCGCGATCGAACCACTTCACAGCTTCCACGAGATTCTCGTCCGTCACGCCGCCGAGCCGGTGAAACTCCAGGCCGCGCAGGTGGCATTCGTAGGCCGACATCGATTCCGGGCGCTGCCGGCGCGCTGCCACGATATCGGCCTCTTCCAGCCGGCCCATCACCGTCGCGGCCACGTGCGCCACGATTTCGTCCAGGGTTTCAAGCAGCGTTTCGAAAGGCCGCTCGATCCGATCGTTCCAGACGATCCGCCCTTCGCCTGTTTCCGAGAGCGAGAGATTGATCCGGACACGCTGACCGATTCTGCGCAGATTCCCGGAGAGAACATAACGCACCCCGAGTGCATCTCCGATTGCGACCGGGTCGCGGTTTTGATTCTGCAGGACTGCGCTGGCCGTGCGCGAACTGACAAAAAGCCGTCTAAAACGGCCCAGTTCCAGAATCAGATCTTCCGTCACGCCATCCGCGAGGAACTGCACGTCTTCGACCTGGGGCGGCGCAGTCAAAGGAATGACCGCAATCGAATTAGGCCGTTTGGCGCGATGCGGAGCGGTCTCGGTCGGGGCGGTCTGGAACACCCAGGTCTCCTGTTCGCCGCGCAAGCGATAGACCGGAATCGCTTCAGAGATGTTCTTGAATTGCCGCGCACCCAGCCGCTCAAAACTGAAGGGGGAGTTCCGCCGCACCTGCTCGAAAAGCACGCCGCTT
>JACDBM010000333.1 GCA_013694945.1 Chthoniobacterales bacterium | reverse complement strand
GGTAAGGTTCATCAAAGAAGCTGACGGCTAGCGACCCGCCGTTCTGCGTATCGGGGAGACGCATCGCTATGGGAACGAAGAAGATACTAATTACCGGAGGCGCCGGGTTCGTGGGCTCGCACCTCTCGGACGAGTTGCTGGAGCATGGCTATCAGGTGCGCGCGCTCGATAACCTGGCTGCGCAGGTGCATGGGGAAGACGCTGGCCGCCCAGGCTACCTGGCCGATGATGTCGAGCTGATCGAAGGCGATGTCCGCGATCCGAGGGCAGTTTCCCGCGCTCTTCAAGGTGTAGACGCCGTTTACCACTTCGCCGCCACCGTCGGCGTCGGTCAGAGCATGTATCAGATCGCCGAATACACGAGTGTGAACGGCGAAGGGACAGCGATCCTGCTCGAAGCCCTCGCGCGCAAGCCCGTGGAGCGACTCGTGGTGGCATCGAGCATGAGCATCTATGGAGAGGGGCTCTATTCCACCCGGCACGGCGAACTCGTCGAAGCCCAAGAGCGATCGCTCGAGCAGCTGAAGGCGCACGAGTGGGAAGTGCGCGGCCCTGATGGCGAACCGCTCGCGCCCGTAGCGACGCCGGAGACCAAATGTCCCGCCGTCCCGTCCGTATATGCTATTTCTAAATACCAGCAGGAACGCCTCTGTATGACGGTGGGGCGCGCCTATGGCATTGCGACGGTTGGGTTGCGCTTCTTCAACATCTATGGCACTCGCCAGGCGCTTTCAAATCCCTACACCGGCGTTCTCGCGATCTTTGCCTCGCGGTTTCTCAACAACAACCCTCCGCTTATCAACGAAGATGGCAGGCAACAGCGGGACTTCGTCAGCGTGCACGATATCGCGCAGGCCTGCCGGCTCGCTCTCGAAGTGCCCGACGCGGCAGACCGGGTTTTCAACATCGGCAGCGGGCAGCATTACTCCATCCGACAAATCGCAGACGAGATGGCGCGCGTCCTGAATAAGCCGGAAATCGAGCCGGAAATCGTTGGGCGTTGCCGTTTGGGCGATATCCGCAACTGCTTCGGGGAGATCAGCCTCGCGCGCGACATCCTTGGCTACGAGCCAGCGGTCTCGCTGGAAGATGGCCTGAGCGAATTCGCCGAGTGGCTGGAAGGCCAGACTGCGAGGGATAACGTCGCCGACGCTTCGCGTGAACTAGCCGCGCGCGGCCTCGCCGTATGACGGGTTCGAGTGCTCGCCCGATGTTTGGGCTCCTGGAGTGGCTTCGTCCAGGGGAAGAGGAGCGCGTCGAGCGAGTTTTGGAAGACCTGAAGGCAGTCGGCGCGACCGGACTGCGCACTGGTATTTCGTGGGCTGACTGGCACGATGTCGGCGGGCAGGAGTGGTATGCATGGCTGCTGCCGCGACTGGCTTGCGAAGTCAACGTCCTCCCTTGTTTCCACTACACACCGCCGACCCTCGGCATCGCACCGCAAATCTGGTCGCCGCCTCGGGACCCGAAGCAATACGCCGACTTCCTGGATGTTTTCATTACCCGCTTCGGCGAGCACTTCGAGTGGGTGGAGCTTTGGAACAAACCCAAGAACCCGCTTGAGTGGGACATCACGCTTGACCCGAACTGGCTGATCTTTTGCAAAATGGTGGGCGGGGCCGCGCACTGGGCGCAGAAGCGCGGCAAAAAAACCGTCTTGGGCGCGAGCGGCCCCATGGACGCGCAGTGGGTGCGTCTGATGTGCGACCGCCGCGTGCTGCAATACATTGACGCGGTCGGGATTCACGGTTTCCCCGGCACGTTCGAGTTCTGGTGGGACGGGTGGACCGCAAAGATCGCGCGCGTCCGCAACGTCCTCCTTCAGCACGGCTCGAAGGCCGAGATCTGGATCACCGAAACTGGATATTCGACCTGGCGTCATGACGAGCAGGCGCAGATCGCAGCTTTCAATAACGTCATGGCCGCGCCGGCAGACCGGGTTTACTGGTATGCTGCACACGACCGCGAGCCCGCCGAGACGATTGACGCCGTTGCAGCGGACGAACGCGAGTTGCACTTTGGGCTGCGCCGCGCCGATGGCTCGGAGAAATTGCTCATGCGCCTGCTGCGGCAGGGCGGCTTGGAGGCGGTTGACAATTCGGCTTGGTTCACCGGTTTCAACGGGCGATCAGGCAGGGGTTGTCAGAAGCCTGTCCTCATCACGGGTGGTGCGGGGTTTGTAGGATGCAACCTGGCGCATCGCCTTTGCTCCGAAGGTCAACCAGTGCTTCTCTACGATAATCTCTCCCGTGCCGGCGTGGAGGAAAACGCCGCCTGGCTGTGCGCCACGCACGGCGATCTCGTGCAGGTGCAGGTGGCTGATGTTCGTGATGCGCCATCGCTCGGCCAAGCGGCTCAGCATTCCTCCGCAGTTTTCCATCTCGCCGCACAGGTTGCTGTCACCAGCAGCCTCACAGGTCCGATCAGCGACTTCGAGATCAACGCGCGCGGCACCTTGAACCTGCTGGAAGCCCTCCGCGGCATGAGCAGCCCGGTTCCGGTCGTTTTTACTTCAACAAACAAAGTCTACGGCAGCCTCGATGACGTTGCTCTTCGGTTGAACGGTGAACGCTATGAGCCGGACGACGCGAACACCCGCGATCTCGGCATCAGCGAGAATCAACCGCTCGATTTCTACAGCCCCTACGGCTGCTCGAAGGGGGCAGCCGATCAATATATCCTGGATTACGCGCGCACCTTCGGCTTGCCGGCCGTGGTGTTCCGCATGAGCTGCATTTACGGTCCGCATCAGTTCGGGACCGAGGATCAGGGCTGGGTCGCGCATTTTTTGATCCAGTCGATGGA
>JACDBM010000305.1 GCA_013694945.1 Chthoniobacterales bacterium | reverse complement strand
CCGAGCTTTTCCTGAAAATCGGAGCGGTCGAAACAGCCTCTTCCGCGCAACGCTGGGCCTGGACTGGACTGGGCGCTCTGGCTTCGTCCTCGGTCTGGTGGGGCATCCTGCTTATGGTCCTAAGTTTTCTCAGCTGGCTTTGGGCGCTGAAATTTCTTCCGCTCGCGGTCGCCTATCCTATCTCGAATGTGGTGCACGTTTTCGTGCCGGTCAGTTGCTGGATTTTTCTCGGCGAAGCGATCGGCGGGCGGCGCTGGTGCGGGATTTTTCTCGTCCTGCTCGGGCTGATCGTGGTCGCAAAGCCGTTCAGTAAGATTGAAGAGCACTTATGACCCTGGTTCCATTTTGCCTTCTCCTTGTTTCGCTGGCCGCATTTGTTCTCGGGCAAATCCTGCTCAAGGTAGCGATGGCGCCAGCGCTCCATTCTCGCTCTCGCTTTGCGCTTTGGCTCACGGCCGGGATCGTCTCGCTCACCGTCTATTTTTTCCTCACCCTCGGTCTCTTGCAGCAATATGAGCTGAGCTACCTCTTTCCATTCCAAGGAATCACGGTCATCCTGATCAGTGCCGGTTCATTTTTCATTCTGAAGGAGAAGCTCACCCTTCAGCTGGTCATCGGCGCGCTCCTCATCACGCTCGGAGTGGCCCTGGTTGCTACCACCTAGCGGAAGAAGATCCGAACGAGCGCTCACTTCGGTGCGCGCAGCGACCGGCCTGGCTGCGATGGTAAGGTTGAAGGGTCGCTACCCCCAAGAACGGCCGCACAAAAAAACCAGCAGAACGCGATCTCTTCTGCAAGGTGCAGGACGCGTTCCGCGCTTTCGCGCGCGGCGCTTCCCATGTGCTTGGCACCGCCTGGGTCTTTGTCCCGGCGATCCTCATCATCGTCGTGTGGGCAGCCACCGGTCACATTTTCCACTACTCCGATACGTGGCAGCTGATCATCAACACGGGACGACGATCGTTACCTTTCTGATGGTTTTCCTCATTCAGAACACGCAGAACCGGGATTCCAAGGCCGTTCATTTGAAGCTGGACGAACTCATTCGCTCCATCGGTGGCACACGGAATCACATGGTGGATTTGGAACGATTGTCGGACACGGACCTGCAGCAATTGCAAAAGGAATTCGAGCGCATCGGAAAGAAAGGTCAGGAAACGAAAGCGCGCGCGGCCGAGGTCAGGAAAGAGATAAAATCACGCTGAGCGGAGGGCCGCGGGCGGAGGGACATGCTTCCGCATGTCCATGGACGCGCGGAAGCGCGTCCCTCCGTCATTCCTCCCGGCGCGCTTCGCCGGTCCGGATAAAAACTTTCCCGCTCGGGCAAAGTCGCAAAATCTCGCATTGCCGGCAATCCGGACGGCGCGCGAAGCAGCGTCGCCGTCCATGCCAGATCAGCCAATGGCTCCACATGGTCCAATGTTGACGCGGCACAAACTTCATCAGGTCGGCTTCGATTCTGACGGCATCTCTCTGTTTCGTTAGGCGTAAGCGCTGCGACAAGCGCGCGACGTGCGTGTCGACGACGATGCCTTCGTCCTTCCCGAATGCATTGCCGAGCACGACGTTAGCCGTCTTGCGCCCAACGCCGGGCAGCGCGTGGAGCGCTTCCATTGTATTGGGAACATTGCCTCCGTGACGTTCCTCGATCGCGGCAGCCGCGGCGCGAATGCTCTTGGCCTTGTTCCGAAAGAACCCAGTCGAACGGATTTCGTTTTCCAGCGTCTCCTGCGATGCCTCCGCAAAGGCCCGGGCGCTTCGATAACGCGCGAAGAGTTTCGGCGTCACGATGTTCACACGTTTATCCGTGCATTGTGCCGAGAGAATAGTGGCAACGAGCAGCTGCAGCGCCGTTTTGAAATCCAATTCGCAGCGCGCGCCCGGATAAACTTCCGGCAGAATCTGGACCAGCTGTTCGACCCGCTGGCGGAGCGTCATGCCCGCTCTCGCGCCGATTTCCGGCCGCGAGCTTTCGCCACGAAAACTCTCCCGCGCCGAATGATGCGCCGTGCCCAGGCATATTCGCTGGCCAGGATTGCGAGCCCGATCGGAATCACCACGACGGCGGGGCCAGGCAGGACGATCATGGCGACTCCCACGAGGAGAACCGTGAGGCCGAGAACGGAGTAGATCAGTTTTCGAATTACCGGGAGCTTGTCGAGGCCCAGCTTCCGATTCACGTGCTGTTGCCAGGCGATCTTTCGCACTTGAAACGAATGCGGACGATCCTGGGTCTGCACGGACATGGTTGGAGGAGCGGTGGACTGCGCCGCTACTTTGCGGCGAAAGGGGCGAGCTTCTGCTCGAGCTGTGGAGGCACGTTCGCGACGATCAAGGCGACGTCACCTTCATAGCGCAATTCGAGCACGTGTCCGATCCGATAGATTTCCGCGATCAGCCCTGCTTCGTGAACCGGCACGCGGAAGCGCAAATGCAGTTGCCAGGAGCCGACGGCATCCTGAAGCGCCTGAACCAAGGCAGTGACACCACCGCCCGTCCGCGCCGAGATCGCGACGCTGCCGGGGTATCGATGAAGATATGGCGCCACGATTTCAGGATTCTGAAGCGCATCCACCTTATTGAAAACGAGGAGCGTTTGCTTGCCGTAGGCGCCAAGCTCTTTCGTGACCTTGTTCACTGCTTCAATATGTTCGTCGACACGCGGGTGACTCAAATCCACGACGTGAATGAGCAGATCGGCTTCGCTGACTTCTTCGAGTGTCGCCTTGAACGATTCGATCAGCATGTGCGGCAGCTTGCGCAGAAATCCGACTGTGTCCGTCAGCAGCATGCGTTGCTTGTTCGGCAGGGTGAAACTTCGCGTCGTGGGGTCCAGCGTGGCGAAGAGCTGATCCACCGCAAGTA
>JACDBM010000303.1 GCA_013694945.1 Chthoniobacterales bacterium | reverse complement strand
CTCGCGCTCGTCCTGATTGTGATCGACATCATGGACCTGGTCTTCGCAGTCGATTCCATTCCGGCGGTCTTCGCCATCACGCAGGATCAGTTCATCATCTACACCTCGAATATCTGCGCCATTCTCGGGCTGCGTTCGCTCTACTTCGTGCTCGCCCACGTGATCGATAGGTTCATTTATCTGAAAACCGGTCTCGCTTTGGTTTTGGGCTTCGTCGGTCTTAAGATGATCAGCGCCGACTTCTTCCACGTTCCCAATTGGCTCTCGCTCGTCGTCATCGTTTCTGTCCTCACCGTTACGATCGCATTATCCATGCGTGCGACCCGTGGCCGGGCCAGGACGCCGCCGATCAAAGAGACCTTGCCTCCAGTGAGCAAACTTAGTTAACTCTTGAAGCGTCTATGAGAATCCTCCTCGCTCTCACGCTCGCCTTCGGCCTCTCGTCTTTCTCCCGCGCTGACATTCACGATCCGCCGTCGAATGACTACGGACCCACGCGGAAGCTTGGCCGCGGCGTTTCCAATCTTCTCTTTGGCGTAGCAGAACTGCCGACCACGGTCGCGAAGATAAACCAGGATGAGGGCAACTCGGCCGCCGCGGGTTACGGCGTGGTCCGCGGAGTGGGCCGCAGCGTTTTGCGAATTCAGGCTGGCGTGTTTGAGATCCTCACGTTCCCATTCCCTGTAGTCCGGTGGACCTACTATCCGGTGCTCGAGAGTGACACGCATTGGATTCACTCCGGCTACAAAGAGTTTCCGCCCGAACTCGGAAACGAATCAAAGTATCCCTACGTTCGGCATTACTAGTCGCTTCCGGCCGACTGTCGCGTTTCACTGCGTGTCATCCTGAGGCTGGCGAAGCGCGCCCAAGGATCTTGCGTACGCCGTTGGTCACGCATTTAGGTTTGATATGTGACAAATTCCTGACGCGAGGTCCTTTGCCGTCTCCGCGGCTCAGGATGACGATCATGGTGTCGTCGCGACATTTCGGCGAAACGTGCACCGCCTAGAACTCCTCATCCAAGACGTCGCCTTCGGCGGCAAAGGCGTAGGTCGCGCCCACGGCAAGGCTCTTTTTGTTCCGTTCACAATTGATGGCGAACACGTCATTGCTCGCATCACACGGGACAAGAAGCAGTTTGCCGAAGCGGAGCTTGTGGAGGTCGCTCAGGCTTCTCCGCAGCGAACCACGCCGAAATGTCCCTACTTCGGCCGCTGCGGCGGATGCAGCTACCAGCACATCGAGTACAAGCACCAACTCGCCCTCAAGGAACGCCAGGTCGAACAGCTCCTGCGCCGGATCGGACGATTTCCCAGTCCACCCATGCAGCCCATCATTCCCTCACCTAAGTCGTACAACTATCGTAACCGCGTCACCGTCCATGCGGAAAGTGGTGTGATCGGTTACTATCGCCGCGACGTTCATCAGCTCATCGACGTCGAGGTCTGCCCGATCGCAGTTCCGGAAGTAAACGAGAAGTTGAGTGGCTTGCGCGCACGTCATCCGCGCGATGGGCATTACACGCTGCGCGCGCATCCGCCGCCGCGCACCTTCGCGCAGGCAAACGACGGTGTCGCAGAACTCCTCGCTCAATTGGTCGAAAGCTTCTTCCCGGCGGGTCAGCGCCTGCTCATTGATGCGTATTGCGGCGCGGGTTTCTTTGCGAAGCGGCTCTTGAAGAAATTCGAGCGCGTGATCGGGATCGAATGGGACCGCTTTGCCATTGCTGCGGCGCAGAATACTGCCACGCCGAAAGAACACTATATCGTCGGCGACGTTGATCTCGAGCTCGCGCGAGAGCTTGCTAGCGCAGATTTATCAAACACCTCCGTCGTCGTCGATCCTCCGGCTACCGGCCTAAATCCTAATGCGCGCCAGGCTTTGCTGAAGCATATTGTGCAGACGTTCGTTTACGTCTCCTGCAATCCTGCCACCCTCGCCCGCGACCTGAAGGAGCTACAGCAACACTATAGAATTGTCTCAGTGACTCCGCTGGACATGTTTCCTCAAACCGCCGAGATCGAATGCGCTGTGCAGCTAGAACGTGCGACCGCACCGCACACCATTGAGCAAACGACGCTCGGCTGACTCCGGAAACGCATTCTTTGCCTTCTCCTCGGCTCCTGCGGCCTGCTAAGGTTCACTCCTTCGAAGAGAGGCGGGCATCAGAATCGGCCTTACGTTCCATCCTGCTGGTCTGCTCCATCAGCCGTCGCAAACCGCACGGGGAGGTTCAAAGGCGAGAGTGCCGCAGAACCGCGTCTCCGATACGCGATGGTGGAAATTGCGCAGGGAAGGGGATACATCATTAGGCGCATGAACGATCGCGTGACTTCCCAGGCCATCACTTCCGGCGTTCCGCTGCGGAAGAACGTGCCAGTCGTCACGGTCGAGAGTTTCTATGAAGCGCACGCCGATAAATTGCATCTGAAGCTGGAGGGCGGTCGCGTCGGCTTTCATCGCAAGATTCGTGAGCCGACCATCAACCGTCCTGGTCTGGCGCTTTCCGGCTTCTACAATTACTTCGCAGAGAAACGCGTCCAGGTCCTCGGCGCTGCGGAACAATCGTACCTCGACAGCCTCTCCCCTCGAGCACGCGCCCAGCGTTTCCGAGGTCTTTGCGGGCAAAAAATCCCGTGCCTCGTCATCTCCCGCGGCGCCCATCTCAGCCCCGCCTTGCTTGCGGTCGCGGAGGAGGAACAAATTGCGGTCTTCCGCACTCCCATGGTCACAATGCGCTTCATCAACGCGGCCACGATCGCGATGGAAGCGGACTTCTCGCCCACCGTGACCGAGTTCGGCAGCATGGTGGACATCCTTGGGATTGGGGTCTTGATCCGCGGCCAGAGCGGCATCGGCAAAAGCGAAGCAGTGCTTGGTTTGATTGAACGGGGCTACAGCCTGGTCGCGGACGACGTCACCCGGATCAAGTCTTTCGAAGGACGGGAACTGATCGCCACCGCTCCGGAACTGACGCGCTATCACATGGAGGTGCGCGGGATCGGGATCATCAATGTCGTTTCTATCTTCGGGATCGGTGCGATTCGAATTGAGAAGCGCCTCGATCTGGTTGTGACCCTGAAAGATTGGCAGGAGCTCGAAGAAGTGGACAGGATTGGACTCGACAAGGAATCCTACGAAGTGCTGAGGCTTCAGGTGCCGCACATCATGATCCCCGTGAGGCCGGGACGGGACATTGCCCGCTTGATTGAAGTCGCCGCCATGGATCAGAAACTGAAAGGGCTGGGTCGAAACAGCGCCGTGGAATTCAACGACAAGCTTCTTAACTTGATGGGAACGAAGGCAACTTGATGGGACTGTTGAATCGCAAATCTACCGGACATCACGGCGACAAAGTCGAAAAAGAAGTGACGATCGTAAACCGTCTCGGCATGCATGCGCGCCCCGCGGCGATGTTCGTCCGGATAGCGAGCCGCTTTCGCTCCGAGGTTTGGGTCGAAAAAGAAGGGGAGCAAATCAATGGCAAGAGCATCATGGGTTTGATGATGCTCGCTGCGGGTCAGGGCTCGAAGTTGCTCATTCGCTGCGAAGGGCCGGATGCGGATAAGGCCATGGAAGAGCTCGAAGAGCTCATCGCGGCGAAGTTTCACGAAGATTGAGGGCGTGCGGAGCCGCGAATGAACAGATCGGAAGAACAACGGAAATGAATAACAAAATAATTGCAGTGATAGTCAGCATCCTCGCGCTTGCCACGACGGTGTTCGGGCAATCGCGATCACGCTTCGGCAATCTATCCACGAGAGGTTTTGTCGGCACAGGCGACTTCGTCTTGATCGCTGGAAGCATCATCGTTGGAAGCGAGCTTAAAACTGTTATCGTACGCGCCCTCGGCCCGTCGCTCGGCAATTTCGGTTTGTTCGGCACGCTCCAGGACCCTGTCTTGGAAATTTACGACAGCAATGGCGGTCTTATCGCCAGTAACGACGATTGGCGCGATGACCCCTATGCTTATCAGGTCCAGGCTTACGGTCTCGCACCCTCTTACGATTCGGAGTCTGCCATCTATGACGTTGTTCCGCCGGGAAATTACACTGTGATCGTAAGGGGCTACAGGGAGAGTGTTGGGCTCGCGCTCGTGGAAATCTACGATCCAGCACCTTAAAACGTTACCTTGCTTGCACGCATACCGAATTAACGCGACTGGATTTGTGTATCGAGCTGATTCGGTAGGGGCCTATTCCACGCTTGCGATGCCGTTGTGCCCATTCGCACGCCGTAAATCACGGTAAATTTGAAATCAGACGCACCGTAAGCGCCAGCGTTTCCTACAGCTTGGCGGGGTAAAGCGGCCAGAAAACCTGAATCAACAGCAGAACTGTCACGGTCAGCAGCAGCGTCAAGCCGAGACCGACTTTCACGAAATCCAGAAAGCGATACTTCCCGGGCCCGTACACCAGAATGCAGGAAGGCTCGAACGGCGTGATGAACGAGACCGACGCGGCGAGCATGATGCCGATCGCGAAAGTACGTTCGTTTGCGCCGAGTTGATGCGCGGCGCTGATTGCCACGGGCAGCACCACAAGCGCGGCAGCGGCATTCGACATCGGCTGTGTGAGCAGAACCGTGAGGACAAAGAAGCCGCCGAGAACCGCGAGCACGCCGAACGGCGCGAACCATTGCACGACCAGACTCGCGAGGTAATCGGCGGCGCCCGTTTTGTCCATCGCAGTGCCGAATGCGGTCATGCCTCCGATCAACACGAGCAGTCGCCAGTCGACGAATTCATACGCTCGCTCGACGCTGATGCAGCGCAGCAGGATGGTGAGCACCGCCGCGGACAGGAAAGCAATCGAAAGCGGCACCAATCCCAGAGCGCCAATGAGCACTGCCGCGCCGAAGAACAGGATGGTCAGCAGACCCTTCCGTGGATGGTAAAGCGGCTCGCTCACTTCACCGATCAACGACATGCCGGGATGCGTGCGCAAACCCTCAATGCGCTCGCCTTCACCCTGCACGAGCAAGAGATCGCCGACGCGAAGCACGGTATCCGCGACTTGCTCGCGGAGCGATTGTCCGGAGCGGTAGATCGCGAGCGTGGTCAGGCCGTAGTGCTGCCGGAAGTTGACCTGCCGCAGGGTGCGTCCATGAACTTCGCTCTGGGGCGTCAGGAGAACTTCTGCGATCCGCACCTGCGCGCTCTGCAACGCGACATCCTTGAGGCTAAACTCGGGCTTAATCTCGATGCCCTCGATCTTCTTCACCTTCATGAGCGTGTCGGCTTTGCCTTCCACGAGCAGGGTGTCGCCTTCCGCGAGCTGCACGTTACGATCGGGCAATAGTTCGTCGGCCCCGCGGATGATCTTCAAAATCTGGAACTCCAAGACATTCAAATCGGAGTCGTAGCTCTTCTGGCCGATCAGAGGCGAGTTCGGCAGGATGATGATCTCGCTCACGTACTCGCGCATCGCGTAGTTGCTCGTGAGGCTCGCATCAGCCCGTTCCGGCAGCAGGCGTTTGCCGACCAGCATCAGATAGGCAATCCCGACGCCCGCAATGATTAATCCCATTGGCGTAATCTCAAACATCCCAAGCTCCGGCATCCCCGCTTTCTTGATGTAGCCGCTCACCGCCACATTCGTTGAGGTGCCGATCAGGGTGCACGTCCCACCGAGGATCGACGCGAAGGCGAGCGGCATCAGCAGGCGTGACGCGCTGAGCTTCGCGCGCCGCGCCACCCCTACGGTTGGCGGCAGGAACATCGCCGTGACCGTGGTGTTGTTCATGAAAGCCGAGACACCGCACGTGCTCGCCATCAAGAGCAACAGAAGCCGATTCGGGTTCGTCCCGGCGAGCTTCAGAATGCGTGCGCCGAGCAAATCGAGCACGCCGGTTTCCTGCAACGCCCCGCTGATGACGAAAATTGCGCCGAGAATAATAATGATGTCGCTGCTGAACCCCTCAAAGGCTTCCCCCGGCAGGAGGATTCCGGTCGTGACCAGCGCGATCAGGAGCAGAAATGTAACGATGTCGACGGAGATCCTCTCAGTCGCGAAAAGCGCGATCGCGATCAGCAGCAAGATGAGAACGAACGCAATCGGGAGAGTCATCGCCGGGTTTGAGGAGGAATCGCAGGATGGGCCTCTCGCGTGTGTTTCACGACCATTTCCACCTTCCGCGCTGCCTGTCGAGTGCCCGCCGGTTCGTTGGTCAAAGCCCAAGCAGAGTTTGACAAGATTCCCTCGTTCAGCGGTGAGAATGGGTTTTTACGCCGAGAAATCTTCAGCAAAGGGAGCGCACTCGCTCTTATGCCTCTGATCTGCGACCGTGTGTAGACATCAATGCCAGGTTATGACTTAGGCGGCTGTTGTTATGACTGTGACGCGCCGAGGTGACATCATTTCTAAGAGAAACAGAAACAGAGGTGGCTGGAGAGGGAATTGAACTCCCGAGCCGATTCAGGCGGATTTTCGTTGGTCATAATTGGTCATTGCCATCGTAAGCAGATCATTGACTTTCTTTGCGCTGCTACACCATGCTACATTCATGGCTTCGTTTTACGTTCGTCCCGGCAGTCCTTTTTATTGGATTCGATTCCAAAAGCCGGACGGCACATGGGGCGGTAAGTCTTCGGGTGTTCGCCGGGCTGCTGATGGCGCTCGTCGCAAAATCAAGCAAGCTGTCGCCGCTGCGACGATGCATGAGCACACGTTTTCGGAACAGACGCAGAGCAACCGATTCGATGCGTGGGTTCCGCGTTTCCTTGCTCAGAAGTATTCTAACGAGAAGACACTGCTTCGATATCAGCAAGGGTGGTCCGCAATCAGCACGTTTCTTTCGCATCGCGGTGTGATCGCACCCGCGCAGGTCACGTATCACCTGTGCACGGACTATCCGGCCTTTCGCACCCATCCCCCGAAGCGTTTGATCAAGGCGCGTTCGCACAACACCGCATTGACCGAGCTCAAAGTTTTTTCTGCGATAATGCAGGAGGCCGTTCGGAGAAGCTACGTCACCGCCAATCCTGCTATGCGACTTGGATTGCGGCGCACTGCCCCAAGGCAAAAACCAGAGATCACCGCTGACGAACAGGCAACCATCGAAACCTCGCTCGCCACGCGAGACAGTTGGATGGCGGATTGCTGGTTGACTGCCATGCGGCAAGGCTGCCGCCTGACGGAGACGGCGGTACCCCTTCGTGAAATCGATCTGAAAGCGGGAACGATCACCTTTCGCGGGAAGGGCAATCGGCTGCACTGTGCGCCACTGCATGACGACCTCCGGCCACTGGTTAAACGTGCGATCAAAGAGAAACGGGCAACGCTTGTCCTTTTGCCTAAATACGCGGCCAAGGCGTGGTTCCGGTTCTTCCGGCAAATCGGGCTGAAGCATCTTTGTTTCCATAGCACCCGCGCCACCGTTGTGACTCGACTCGCACGCGCACATCACCCGATCTACGAGACGAAGGCGTATGTCGGCCATGCTAGTGACGCGATTCATGCGATCTATCAGCGCCTATCTCCGCCTGACGTTCGTCATTTAGGCGCCGCGCTGGCTTGAGGCCTTAGGTAATCCTTCTGTCGAAAATCGGGATGGTCCTTCAGCCATCGCAAGGCCCACGCT
>JACDBM010000266.1 GCA_013694945.1 Chthoniobacterales bacterium | reverse complement strand
CAGGTACCGGCGGATCTGAGTTATGCCGAATCTCGACCAGCCAGCGATAGGCAAAATCATTGTGACGCATCTTCTGTTTTTCGAACCACGCGGGCGGATTTTCGGGATCGGGAATGGTGACGAAGCGGTTATAATCGGGATGAGCCGGATCATCGATCCAAGCGTCCGCACGCGTGACCTGGTGGAATGGGAATCTCCCGCCGCCCAGCAGCTGTGCATCGTAAGTGTAGATCGTCCCGATCCGAAAGACACCGGCGGGAGCGCGACCGTCGCGTTCCTTCTTGCGCAAGCCAGCTTCATCCTGGCCAGCAAGGCCGCTGCCCCAGGCAAGGCCGTGTTTCCCGAAAAGAACCGGGATTGGGGTGCCTTGTTCCGTCCATTTCCCGCCGCGGACCCGTTCATAAAGACGCAGCTCGCCACGCGAAGAGTCCCAATCCGCTGCTATCCCGAGCAGAAGCTGGGAGCAATCCTCCGGGACACCAATGCCGTAGACACTGCTCGCCAGCACGAGGAGCACGATGGTTTCGCGACGAAACAAAGCGGCCCAAGACATGTGGAAACTTAGACGCGCAACTTACCCATCCTGTCCAACGGATTCCGTGATCGGCTTCGTACCCTCGCGCTGCGTTCATCGGACCTGCCCAAAGTCGCGATCCAGTCGCCTTATTCCGCGCCCGCATTTGTGATTGCCTCAATGAAGGCCGGAAGATACCGCTGCGCCTTCACTTCCCCTACTCCACGGATTTTGCGGCCTGCCTCGACTGATCCCGGTTTCAACCGCGCGAAGGCGCGGAGTGTTTCGTCGGCGAAGACCACATAGGCGGGCAGATTTCCATTCTGGCGCGCAAGCTCGAGTCGAACTTTCTTGAGCCGTTTGAGGAGCGCTTCGTCTTCCGGTTCAACGTTGGCCCCAGCGTTGCTCCGCGCTTGCAACCCGCCGGATCGCTCCACACGCGTACCTCCAGTGCGAACCGGCCAACGAAGCTCGTAATCACTGGCGCCTTTCATGACCTCCTCGCCGCGCTGCGTCAGCGTGACCATTGGATATTGCCCGTGACTCGATGACAGCATCCCGGTTTCCTGCAGTTCCCGGAGCAGCTCGTTCAGAAAGGCCACGCCCTCGCTTTTTAGAATCCCGTGCGTTGAGAGTTGATCCAGCCCCGACGCGATGATCTCACGCGAACGGCTGCCCACAAGAGTTTGCACGATCCGGCCGCGACCGAAGCGTGGCTCCCAACCGTCGCTCGCCCGCGCGGACATTCGCGCCACGCCGCTTAGAAGCTTGCGTACGATAAGCGCCTCCGCCTCTGTCGGCGCGCGCGAGGAACCTGCTGATTGCCGGCAGACATCGCAATTCCCGCAGCGGGCCGGTTCCTCTTCACCAAAATAGCGGCGGATGGTCTGCTGACGGCAAGTCCGCGAATAGGCGAAGTCGATCATCATCTTCAACTTCGCGCGATCGCGTCGTTCCTTTTCTGCGAGACGCGCCGCGTCGAGCTTGATCTCGCTGCTCCGCACGTTTCGACGGAGCAACCGCGTTCCGCGCACCCGCTTTCCCGGAATGTCGAAGCGATCGATGTAGCCTGAGCTATCGAGGACGTGCAAGGCGGAATTGAGCATCATGTCGTTGCCGTTCGTGTTGAGACGTTCGCTCATCTCGCGCAACGAAAGCTGAAGCTCATCCCGCTCGTTCGCCTCCCGGCGAAGTATCTCGTAGGTTTCCATGATGAATGCCCGCGGCGGGTTGCTTCCTTCAATGAAGAACTCCTGCACGCGCGTGTCCGCCAGATTAAAGAGAAGCTCGCAGGTGGCAGGCTCGCCATCACGTCCCGCGCGGCCGGCTTCCTGGTAATAAGCCTCCACGCTCCCTGGCACATCGAAGTGCGCGACGAAACGGATGTCGGAGCGATCGATTCCCATCCCGAAGGCGTTGGTCGCGACTACCACGTCGCGCGCTCCTGTCATGAAGACGTCCTGTGCTCGAGCCCGCTCATCTTCGTTCAGCCCGCCGTGGTAGAGGATGCACGAGACCTTCGCCAGCTGGAGATTTGCCGCTACTGCTTCGGCCCGCTTGCGCGTCGCGCAATAGATGATGCCGGTCCTGTGCTCCGCAATCAGCGCCTGAATGCGCTCGTATTTTC
>JACDBM010000239.1 GCA_013694945.1 Chthoniobacterales bacterium | reverse complement strand
GCCGAGCGTGAGCGCGAGAAGCGCATTGCCGATGAGATCGCACAGGCTGTCGAGGCGGCGGCCAAATTCAGATTGGAGGAATTTGGCGCGAGCGATCTCGCCATCACACCCGTCCAGAATGCTGTAGAGCTGGAAGATCGCGCAACCGGCCACGAACCCGGCGTAAGTGCCCTGGACAAAGGCGACGGATGCACAAAGCGGAAGGATGAAAATCCCCATGCTCCAGGTGCTGGGAGTGAGCGATGTCCTGAGCAACCAGCGGCTGATGAAGCGTGAGAGCGGGCGATTCACAAAACGCGCCGCGAGGCCGTCCTGAGACTTCCCGCTGTTCTTCAGGAGACGCCGCTCGCATCCGGCGATGTCCGCGCGCGTCTCGAGGTGTTCCCAGCAGATGACTTCGCCGTTGCCCTGAGACGCTGGGACGGCGCCTTGAGACTCGCGGAGAAGATCCTGCCATTCGGTGGCAGGAGCGTCGGCCGCTCCGGCTGGCTGTTCGCTCGCGGCGATGAGTGACGGCAGACTTTCTCGATAAAGCAGGAGGCGAGTATTCAAGGCGAGGTCAGGCGCCTCCCTGGCAAGGAATTCATCCGCAGACTCGATGACTTCCAGGCCGTCGAGCTTGGACGTGTCCGGAACCCATCGCTCGCATGAGGCAATCGCCGGGTCCCAGAAAACACAGACTTTAACGGGAACGTTGGGTTGAGTGGCTCCGGCGAATTCGTGCAACGACAACAAAAGCCGGTCAAGCTGGCGGAGCCCCGCTATTTTCCAGCGCGCTGATGAGTCCGCCAGGATGAGGACCCGTCTGAGCTGCATTGCTCCCGCGGGGTGGAGAAGAACGCCCTTAGTCATCGAGTCGCCGCCCAAAGATCCGGTAGGTTTTGTACTTAACGGCACCGATCGCCTCCAGGAACCGGTTCATCAAACGGTTATCTTCCAAAACCAGGCTGCATTCTCCCTCGGTAAACCCGCGCTTGATCATAACGCTTTCGATCGCGCGCAAGACAAGCATTTCCGCAAGGCCATGGCGACGATATTCCGGCACGACGCCGAGTGCGACAAGCCGCACGGTCTTAATTCGGCGTTTATAATAGAGGAGTTTAGCCAAACCGATCGGCAAACCGAAGCGCGTCAGCCGGCCATCCGTCACGTGACGAATCGCGACATTGATATCCGGGACGCAAAGAATGAATCCGGCGGCCGTTCCATCGATTTCTGCGATCAAAATGAAGCCTGGCTGCAGGATGGGCTTCAGCTCGTTCGCCATGAATTCGAACTCTTTCGGTGTGAAGGGAACGAAGCCCCAGTTCTTGCTCCAGGCCGCGTTATAGACCTCCCGAACACGCCGGCTCTCCTCGCCGATCTTGCTGAGATCCGCGGACCTGATGGTCGCCCTTTGCCTCGGCTTGATCCGGTCTGCAAAGCGACGGAGACGGTGGAGAGCTTCCGTCCGATCCGCGAGCCACCAGGCAAAGAAATCCTTCACCTTCTCGAAGCCACACGACTGGAGCAGCGCGGCGTAGTAAGACGGATTGTGCGAAGTCAGAACCGTCGGAGGCTGATCAAAGCCTTCGATCAGCAAGCCGCACATGTAGTTAGTCGAGTAGTCGATCGGGCCCATGACTTCGTCGCGACCGCGCGCGCGCAACCAACCAGCCGTCGCGCGCAAGAGTGCGGAGGCCACATCTCGATCTTGGATCGCTTCGAAGAGACCGAAGCAGCCCGTGTTCGTTCCGTGCAGGAAATTATAATTTGGATCATCGCTCGCCATGATCCGACCAACGATCTTGCCTTCGCTCCGAGCAAGAAAGAGGGCTGCATCGCCGTGCTCGAAGAACGGGTGCTTTTTGCGATCGAGGAAAGTTTTACGCTCGATAATCAGCGGCGGCACCCAGGCGGGATCGTTGAGGTAGATTTGCCATGGAAATTTGATGAACGCGTCGCGCTCGGCGCGCGATCTCGCTTCCGTGACCTCGATGGTCTGCACGGCTAATTAAGCTCCGCCGAGAGCGTCCGAAAGGCGATGTCATGCCGGTAAAGGACGTAAAGAAGGAGGAGATTGAGCGCGGTGATCTCGATCGTGAAATACCAGTTCGGATG
>JACDBM010000202.1 GCA_013694945.1 Chthoniobacterales bacterium | reverse complement strand
GATCCGATCAACTGGTCTTCTCGTGCCAATACATTCAAACCCGTAGGAGAAGTTTGCATATGAAACACATCATCTATCTCACCGCGCTCACAGTGGCTCTGCTCATTTGCCAAGGACAACAATCGGCTGTTCTAGGTGCGGAGAGCGCGACAGAGCAGGAAGTCAGGCAGGCGCTGGAAAAGTATCGCACGGCATTGGTCAATCGTGACGCCCCCACGCTGGAGCAAATCTGGACCGATGATTACACTTTCACAAACGGCGGGGGCAGACAGTTTCGAAAGCTCAGCGCCTGGCCAACCTCAAATCCCGCGCAACTTCGCTCGATTCTATCAACCTGGACGAGGACATCAAGGTGCGGGTTTATGAAAACGCTGCGGTGACGACCAGCCGCGTAACTATCAAAGGCCAGTACAGCGGCAAAAAAGCAAGTGGCCGATATAGCAGCATACTTGTCTGGGTAAAGGGTGCGGCCGGCTGGCAGTTGGTTGCGAACCAGCTAACGCCTATCGCAGCGGAGTAAGAACAGGCTGCCATCCAGAGTTTGGCGCGGACGAGTCCTTTGGTAAGCCATCAACGGAGCGACGCGTCGCGCCGAGGAAAAGCGAAAGGAATCGAAGGGGCGTAGTCCTCGATGCGGCGCAGCTGGCGTGGGAGTGCTATCGCGCTGTTCTATACATCGTCGCTTCATTCAGTCGGCACGCCCGTGCTCCTGAAGACAACGCCGGAGTTTCGCCGTGGGAGAACTCGCACAGAGGCAGAGCGCGACAACGGCAGCCGAAGGGCCGATACTTGGGCATGCGCGCGGTTGTCATCACTTCTCCCGGAGGCGTCGAGAGCATCGACGTCCAGGAAGTGGCCACACCGCAGGCACCGACCATCGATCGCGTGCGCGTGCGTGTCCACACGGCCGGACTGAATCGCGCCGACCTCATACAACGCCGCGGCAAATATCCCGCGCCGCCCGGTTACCCAGAGAACATCCCGGGCCTCGAATTCGCCGGCGAAGTCGAAGCGGTCGGCGAAGCCGTGCAGAGCTGGCAGATCGGCGATCGCGTTTTCGGGATCACGGGCGGCGGCGCGCAGGCGGAGTTTGTCGTCGTGCCGGAGAGCAACCTTGCGCGCATCCCCACCGAGCTGGATTGGGTCCAGGCCGGCGCGATCCCTGAGGTTTTCATCACGGCGCACGACGCGCTCTTCACGCGCGCGGGGCTTCAGAGTGGCGAACGCGTCCTCATTCACGCTGTCGCCTCAGGCGTCGGGACCGCGGCCGTGCAGTTGGCGCGTGCGGCGGGTGCGACGGTTTACGGCACCTCGCGCTCGACGGAGAAACTGGAGGAACTCGGCCGCCTCAATCTTGGCCTGCACGAGGGTCTCACGCTGGGCGAGGCGCCGGACGAGCTGATTCCAGCGGTCGAGAAATGGACGGAGGGCAACGGCATTGACGTCATTCTCGACCTGGTCGGCGGCATCTACTTTCCTGCGAACTTGCAGGCACTGGCTGCGCTAGGCCGCCTCATCTGCGTCGGCACCACTGCTGGGCCGAAGTCCGAGATCAACATCGGTCTGCTGATGCGGAAACGGGCCACTATCATCGGCACGGTGCTGCGGCCTCGTTCCACCGAAGAGAAAGCGGAAGCCACGCGCCGGTTTGCTGCTGAGGTGCTGCCTCTTGTTTCGCGCGGTGTCGTCCGGTCGGTGATCGAGTGCGTGTACACTCCGGAGGAAATTCGCGCCGCCCACTTGCACCTGGAATCGAACCGTACCCTCGGGAAAATCGTGCTGACGTTTACGTAGCTCCGCTGCGCGGGTTAGCGCTCGGGCGAAGGATTGATCTCCAGCGACGCCGCGGGATAGAGCTCACCGCTCTTCATGACGGCTTGGAAATCGGAGGCATGCGCGATGTCTTCGAGCGGATTCGAGTTCAAGATCACAAGGTCAGCCATTTTCCCCGGCGCGATCGCTCCCAGCCGCGGGCCCATCTCCCCTCCGAATGCCTTGGCGCCGTTCGCCGTCGTGCAAGCGAGGATCTCCATCGGGGAGAGACCAGCTTCCCGCATCAACTGGAATTCGCGAAAGATCGCCGGACCGTGGATCGTGCCGATGTTACCCGCGTCGGTCCCAGTCGCGATGATGACGCCCGCCTCGTGCAGTGTCTTGAGATTCGCAAGCGCGACCTCGTATGTTTTTCGGATGCGATCCAGAACCAGCTCAGGATCGGCGAGTGCGGCCTTGATCCGATCAGGGATTTTGTCTGGTGGCAACTTTGTCACGTCAAGCGAGGCGATCACTTCGGGATTGCCCCACGCTCGCTCCTGGGGGGTGAGCTCGAGCTTTCCGGCAAAGGTGCGCCCGTAGCGCTCGAACACGACCAAGGTGGGACATAGGATGGTGCCGCGCTCCCGCATCAGCCTAACGAATGGTTCGTCCACGGCTTGATCGGTCACGCTGTGCACGAGGAGATCCGCACCTTCCGCCACCGCGGCGCGCGCTGTCTCTAGCTCGGTGGCGTGAACCGCGACGCGGAGTTTGAGCCGATGGCTTTCCGCGATCACGGCGTGAACGACGGGCCGGAATTTTTCGACCGAATTGTCCGGGCCGACGACATACCAAATTTTGATGAAGTCCGGCCTTTGCTTCGCCAGTTTCTGCACGAGCTGCACGCCTTGCGCGGGCGTGTCGATCTTCACGATCGGCCCATCTCCCTTGAGTGCGAGCTGAGGTCGGGACACGCTGGAGATCAACGGCCCCGCGACTGCCAGCCGTGGCGCTTTTTCCACCGACTTGGCCAGCTCCCGCAGACGAAAGTTCGTCATCGGACCGCCGACGTCAATCACCGACGTGATTCCGCTCTGAATGTAGCGCTCAAAGGTGTCGCGCCGGTGGCGCTCGATCCACGCGACTTCTTCTTTGTAAGGACGAACATTGTTGAGATCGACCACATCAGGGCGGGTGTAGAGATCGCCCGATTGGAAGAAATGGACATGCGCGTCGATGTAGCCCGGCAAGATAAACTTACCCCGGGCATCGATCACGTCCTCGCGCTTCCCCGGCAGCTCGTCACTCCCCTCCTCGACGGCCGTGATGCGATCGCCCTCAATCCTGATAACCGCGTTCGGAGTGACTTTGCCGCTGCCTGGGTCGATCGCGGTGGCGTTAACGAGGTAAGTTGTGCCAGTGCTCGCTGCGTGCATGGAGACGGAGCCGAAGACCACCGCGACCATAAGCAGGATTGTGAGTTGCAGGTGGTATCCGGAGGAGTTGCTGGACTTAATCATCTGAAGGTGTGCGTCGCGTTGCAAACTCTAGAGTTTCCCGAGCGCTTTCAAGCATTCGCGGCCGATCGGGATTCGCTTCGTGGCGTCGGCATCGCTCATGATGTCGAGGTTCAGTGCGAAAGTATAGGACTTGCCCTCCTGGTTCAGCCAACCGACCCACCAACCGATCTGCTGTCCTTGCTCGGGCCAATACCACCCGGTTTTGCCATGCAACTCGTAAGCGTCAGTCTTCTCCAGTAACGTGATTTCCTTCACGTCGCTGACTGCTTTCGCACTGACTGGCAGCTTATGATCAATGAGTCGACTGAGGAACTCGGTCTGCTCGATCGCGGAAATTGCAAGCGGCCCGTCTAACCAGAACCGATCCACGACCTCACCAATCTCCTCATTGCCGTAGCCGAGTTTCCTCACGCCAGCACGCATCCTTTCCCGCCCGATCCGCCGCGCCAGTTCCTGGAATATCGGCACGTTCGACGCTTTGATGGCATCGCGTAGACTCATGTCGTGCTCCCAAGCCTTCAAGCGCTGCGGCTTGCCGCCGTACGGCAGCACTTCGTAAACACTCTTCACTGCGCCCACGTCCAACCCGATTAGCGAATTCGCGATCTTAAACGTCGACGCCGGCGTAAACCGCTGCTTCGCCCGTGTCTCGTTCGAGACGAAGATCGTATCCGCGTTACCATCCCGGAAAACAAACGTCCCCGTCGCGCCACTCGCCTGGAAGAACTCCGCTAATTCCGGCACCTCTTGATACGTCTGCGCCGATGTCGAATGCAGCATCGCCATGAAAAGAAGCGCAAAAAAGATCGGCTTTCTCTTCATCTGGGTGTCTGCCCTTGGGCGCGCTCAGTCGTTAGCGCATCTCCGACGCGCAATTTCCCACTGCCAGAGTGAATCAAATACTCGCCGAAGATCACGCCGCTGCCACCGGGCACTCGTCGATACGTTGCGAGGGTGCGCAGCGGTTCAACCCCGTCACGCGTGCCTGTTTCCTGGTCGATGGTCGTGATGACGCACCGCTCGCACGGTGTGGCACAACTGAAAACGATGCCGCCCGCCTTGACTCTCTTCCAAGTGTTCTCGTCATACGGGGCGCAGCCGCGCACCACGATGTTTGGCCGGAACCTGTCCATCAGTAGCGACTTGGGCAAGCGGGTGTTGAGGTCAGCAAGCGACTCTTCGGAGATGAGTAACGTCGGGAAGGCGTCCGTAAATGAAATTTCCGGCGCCTGCGTTGAATGATGATGCTCTTGAGCGTTTTCTTCCAGACGCACTTTGCGCGCATAAGACGCGCCGATTCGAACAACCCGACACCGCCGAGCCAGCACGGCACTACACCACTCAGCGGCTTCATCGCCAACATCATCAGCAAGGACCTGATCGCTGAAGATTGTGACATGGCGCGGGCTGGAGGACCTACTTTGCTCCTCCATCCCGCTGAACGATACGTGCAGTTCGCCTGCATCCGGTGCCTTTAAGACCAATCCAGTCTTCGTGAGCGCTATTTGCACTGTTGCCAACTGAGGTGCGCTCCGCTGAGTAAGGAACGAGTTCGTCTCATCGACGATGAGAAACTCTCGATCGTGCAGGAATCCCCTCGAGCCAAGCTGCGCTTCTTCCAACGAAATCCCCCGACACGACTTTACGGGATAAATGAACAGCGCGGTGATCTGAACCATGTTTCGATTCTACGCAGAACGATCCGGTTCACCTGAGGCTTTGCAAAGAACCGGACCGGGTTTCCGCGGTCGCCCGCGATGCTGAAGAACTCCACGTTAAGCTTGTCCTCGCATAGAGCGATCTCAAACGGCATTTCACACGGGTTCAGCGTAGCCGCGACCAACGGAAAACGTCAGGATGTTTTTGATCGAGAGTCTGTCGTTTGAACCTGCTCCGAAATCTTGTTTGAGAAGCGTTGAGGGTGCAGATGCGCCACCATCCGAGAGTTTGTCAAAGCTCGCAACCCGAGAAGCGATTGCGGAGACCGCAGTCCAGGCTCAAGAACAGCCAGGGCACTTTTGAAGCGCGGGCTGATACTCCATCAGCGTGTCCGCTGCTCGTCGAGATCGATCAAGTCCGGGACTGTCACGATGTCGGTTCGGTGAGCAATTCCGTGTTGCTGCTTCGTTTGCTCAAGAAAAGACGTCGCGAAATCGTTCCACCCGAGCTTTGAGATGAATCCGTTCCAGACCATCACGTCGCCCTCGTTC
>JACDBM010000170.1 GCA_013694945.1 Chthoniobacterales bacterium | reverse complement strand
ATCCGCAGGTCTATGTGGGCGAATGCTCCAATGGCGTCTTCTCGTTGCTAAAGAAGGAGTACGATACACCACGGAATCGCGCCCTCGCTGCGACCGCGCGCCTCAAGCAGATGCCTGCCCTCCTCACCGAAGGTCTCAAAAACCTGCAAGCTCCAGTGAAGCTCTATGCGCAGCTCGCGATTCAATCCGCGCGCTCGATCGATTCACTCTTCACCGGCAGTCTTATGACGCTCGCGCCGGATTTGCCAGCCGGAGAACGCGAGGCGCTGGTGCAGGCGCGCGATACCGCGGTCGCGGCTTTACATAGCTACGCGGACGAGCTGGAGAAGCGCCTGCCGAAGATGGTGGACTTCGCGCCGATGGGCGAGGCGAATTACAATTATTACCTGAAGCATGCGTTGCTCCTCCCGCTCGATGCGACTCAGGTGGAGATGATCGGTCGCGTCGAGCTGGCGCGGTATCGCGCGCTCGAATCAATGCTACCGGACCCAGCCTTGGCAGACCCGAATCCAGCCCGGAGCAAGAGCATCCCGCCCGATCAGGAATCGTTCCTCGCGGCGTATGAGAGCCGGCAGACGGAAATGATCGGTTTTCTCAAGGAGCGCAACCTTCTCACGCTCCCGGATTACCTCGGTCCCTTTCAGATCCGGCAATTGCCGGAGGCGTTCAAGCCGACGAGCCCGGGCGGTTTTATGAACCCGCCTGGCGTCTACGACCGGGACCCGAGCGGCTTCTTTTTCATCCCGACCTATAACCCTGAGTCGAAAAACTTTTACATTCGCGCGGCGATCGAAGATCCGCGGCCGATTCTCGGCCACGAAGGCATCCCCGGACATTTTCTTCAGCTCTCGATCGCGAATCACGTGCCTAACGAAATCCGGCGACAGAACGACGACGGCGTTTTCATCGAAGGCTGGGCGCTTTACGGGGAAGAAATGCTGCTGCGGAGCGGCCTTTATCCGGAGAACTCCGCCGCCCATGGGCAGATCCTTCGCCTTTCCCGCTATCGTTCCGCGCGCATTGGTGTGGATGTGAATCTGCACGTCGGCCGGTGGACTTTCGAGCAGGCGGTCCGGTATTTCATGGAAGCAGGAGGCCTCGACCGTGAGGCCGCCGAAGGCGAGGCGGCGGGCGCGGCTTCCGATCCGACGCAGAAAATCTGGTACATCACCGGGAAATGGCAGATCATGAATCTGCTGGGACGTTATCGGGATAAACACGGCGCCAACTTCCGGCTTGGGCAGTTCCATGACGATCTCATCCAAAATGGCAGCCTGCCGCTATCCGTCGTCGAGTGGCGCCTCCTGGATGATGCGAGTTCACTCGAGCAAGTTCTTCAGTAGCTCTGGCGTAATGCCTCTGATAGCTCGCATGCTTTCCCGCCTCGCGGGATGGCTTCTCTGCATTGAACTGGCTTTCGCCCAACCAGACGCGGCTGAGTTGTCATGATCAGCGCGCATAGCCCGTCGCAACGCTTGCAGTGCAGAAACTCAACGGCTCCCTTCGTGACGCGCAACTCTCTGGCCATGCTGGAGTTGAATGAACAGACTGCTTCTGGTCTAACCTCCCCCAGACATGAAACATTTCGCTCTCGTCGGCCTTTTTGTTCTCGGTCTGACGCCTCTTGCTTTCGCGCAGAGCCAAGACGCACCAAGGCCACCTGCTCGCGCTCACGCGCCTGTTCGTAGCGTTCCGCCCCGGCAGTTGCCTTCGCAACCGCAGCTCCGCCCCCCCGTTCCGAACGGCTCGGCTCAGTCTTCCCTCCGCTCGAACCAAGGCCGGGGTGTCAGTCCTGAGTTCGGCAGCGATGCCCAACGAAACCGATCGTTCGGTCCTCGTGCGAACGGGGAGCAAATGCCCCGCGTCATCCCTTCGAACCGGGGACCACGGATCGCCACCACGCCACCAATCATTCCGACCCGGCCATCCCTGCAGCAGCCGAATATTCCCGCGGGCACCGCCCCCGCCGGTAACGTCCGCAGCGGGAACGAACGTGGGGACTGGCGGAACCGCGGCGATTCAACCGGCAACAATGAATCGGGCAACTGGCGGAACAGAGACGACAGCTCAGAGCGGAATCGCGACTGGCGGGACCGCGATGGAAACGATAGGGACAGGGATTGGCGAAATCGCGATCGGAACGGAACTGACTGGCGTAATCGCAGCGAGGAGTGGCGACGGCGCCATGGACATTGGGATCGGTGCTATCACGATCGCAACTGGTGGAGAAACAACTACACGCGATTCGTCTTATTCGGAGGCGGCTACTATTTCTGGAACAGCGGCTACTGGTATCCCGCCTATGGATACGATCCCTACT
>JACDBM010000054.1 GCA_013694945.1 Chthoniobacterales bacterium | reverse complement strand
AACGTCGAGACGTTCGAGGCGGACAAGCTTCCGCCGGATCTGGCAGACGTTCCGGCCATAAAGCCCGGCAGTTGATTGCTGAATCGTCACGACTGGCTGTCTGGCGGGGCCGACGAAGCGAAAATCTTATTGCGCAGACGACGTCATCACTTGCCGGTGGCGGAGTCGGCCAGTAAACACAAGGCACAGTGAAGGTCCTGATCTCGGGCAGCTGCGGATTCGTCGGCAATTGCATCGCGCGCGCATTAATCGACAACAAGCCCGGTTTGGAGCTGATCGGGCTGGATAATTTCAGCCGGCCCGGCAGCCAATTGAACGTTGAGTCACTACGCGCACGCGGAGTAAAACTACTGCACGGTGACGTCCGGTGCCCCAGCGATCTTGAATGCATTCGCAGTCTCGATTGGATCATCGGAGGAATGCCGGACCCTCCGGCTTTGGCCGGGCGATCAGCTGGGGCTTGGAGCGAATGAGTGGTGACGCAGTTGTCATGATGATGGCGGACGAGTCGGACGACTGCCGCGATGTCGTCCGCTATTGGCATAAGCTCAACGAAGGTTTACGACTGCGTTTTTGGCAGCCGTTTTATGAAAGGCGGAGGGGTAGTCGATTATCCGAAGTTCAAGCTCTTCCTCAACCGCATCGCAAATCGGTTTTTGAAAATGCTTTTCCACCTGAAGCTGAACGACACCACCAATGCCTTCAAAGCCTATCGGCGCGAAGTGATTGATGGTTGCCGGCCCCTCATCGCCCCGCACTTCAACCTCACCGTCGAACTCCCCCTTAAAGCGATCGTGCGCGGCTTCACCTGGACGACAATACCGATCACGTGGCGCAACCGCCGCACCGGCACGCCCAAGCTGAAGATCAAAGAAATGGGCAGCCGTTATTTATTTATCTGTCTCTACATCTGGCTGGAAAAATATTTCAGCCGTGGCGATTACAGACGGGCACCTGAAACAGGTGCTGATGCTGGGACGGTCGATTCAAGCGCGTCCAATTGGGCGCCCGCATCGCGACATGGACGCCCGCAGAACATCACGTGATTTTGGCACCGGACGTGCAGATGAAGCCACAATCACGACGGCCCAGTTTGGGCTTGCTGCAGCCGTTGTCGTAGGGAATGTAGAGAGCATTCGGGGCAAAGGGATTTCCCCCGAGCTTACTTGCGGGCGAACCCTCATGCTGAGTTCACCATCGCTGTACGAATTTACAAGAAATCCGTTAGGTCCAGGCAGTGCGAGAACGTCATCACTGAAGCCGCTGCGCAGAGATCCCGCTTACACCCGGAAGCAGCAGAGACACTTGCTAATTCGTAGTGGCCGGGAGCTTTATCAAGCCAACCGCCGGATCCCGGCCCAAGAACACCGCCGCTCTTACAGCTAGCGCGTACTTGGGATGTTTAACTTCGATTCACGAGCAGGAGGCGCGGCTTTCTGTGGTGTCCGTTTCAGGCGCCGGAAAAACCTGTTAATCTCTCGAATGATCCTCCCCCACGTCGAACGACGTGGACGTGCGGAGATTCTCGCATCGCGATCGGCGGCATCAGCGGTCGTCTTCTGCTGATTAGTGCGCGTGCGTTTTATTTCCTCCGCAGTCTGCTGGACTTGCTTTGCGTTATTGGCCGAGTTCGTGGTGGCGAGACCGTTCAACGTGGCTACGCGACGGGTGAAAACTTTCGCCAGATCAAATCCCCACTCAGCTTGAGCATAGCTGTGCAGGCGGGCGATGGTTCGATCATTCGCGCCCTTGTCGTTGAATTTAAGATACAAGGATGGGCCTTCGCCGGTATCCACCAGACTGCTCTTGGTGTAATCCGGCTCAATGCAATAGACGGGCACGTTATTAACTGCGGTGTGCCACTTAAACCAGAGGTCGTCGGCGGTCGGAGCGAGATCAAGTGCGCGAACAAAGTCCAGCACTCGCCGATCAAAGTGGGAGGAGTGATAAAGAACGCCATCCTTTCCTGTCGGCAGCACGAGCTCGGATGGATTCTCGACAATGCCGTGCGTCATCCAGCTTCGATACGGGGCAAAGCCCCCATCACTGATGGCGATGAAGTGGCTTCGGAAACTGATCACACAATTAAAAAGCGAGTAATACTGCACCAGCGTGGACAACCAGCCTTGAGGATAGATGGTGTCGTCGTCCGCCGTGACGATCAGCTGGTCCTCGTCGATCATTTTGTTTAACACCGGCAAGAGCTTGCGGTAGGGCCCGATATTGGGCACCCATCGCCAACTCAATCGGGAATCGTCCGAAATGAGACGCTGAACTTCTCTCGGCACGTCGCTGATACCTTGGTCGAGCAAAAAAGGTTCCTTCGAGGCGTGCACGCAAACCTCGAAGTTGTTGTAATCCTGCTGGAGCAACGAATGGAGCGTCAGGTGCAGTTTTGCCAACCGGGTATGGATTACGGTCAAGCTGATCAGGATTTTATTCATCGGCAGGGATTCGACTGGTCCCAATCGCTATGGGCGCAGAGGCCAGGGAACAGCCACCGAGCGAGGCTGGGCGCGCTCCTCCCAGGGAACGACTCTGTCACGTCGCAAGACCTCGAAGCTCTGCCGGAAGAGCGACAGGAAGTGGATGGAATTCCGCACCGTTTGGTTCGAGAGACTCTGAGGCGTCGCGTAGCAAAAAATCAGAGGACACTCGATATGGGTAATGGCGTGAGACCCATGCGAGGACCTGACGCGCTCCCGGAACTCGACGTCGCCGCGGGATCTCACGGCCGCGAAGGGGCCGAGGCGATCGATGAGAGAGCGGCGGAACATTGAACTCATGACACCGTCACCTCGAACCTTAAGCGTGTGCTCAAATTGCAGATGAGCGTTCTTATCTATGCGGAGGTGCGCGGCCGTGCAATACTGGAGAATTGGGCTGACTTTTAAAGCGGCGACCTGCCGCTCCAAACGCTCGGGGTGGGAGTAATCGTCGCCATCCTGGATGGTAATGTAGGCTCCCGCGCAGAGTTCGAGCGCTCGGTTGCGGCACATATACGGCCCCTGGTTTCGGGGCATGCGAAAGAACGAAATCCGCTCATCCATGGCCGCGAGCTGCTCGATCCTGCCGACATCCACGCGGTCCGAAGCATCATCCATCAGCAGCAATTCGAAATTGGAATGTGTCTGCCGAAGCACGGAAATTATCGCCAACTTGAGTAAATCGAAGTCAGGATTGCAGACGCTCATAATGACCGACACCTTATCGGTTGGCCGATTGACAGGGTCCGGTCTGTCCATTGCTGCGAAGTTTTCGAACATGCTCGAGATTGAGTTCCCGCGGAATCTTATCGGCATCACACCCGCCTCAT
Source organism: Chthoniobacterales bacterium (assembly GCA_013694945.1). GTDB lineage: Bacteria > Verrucomicrobiota > Verrucomicrobiia > Chthoniobacterales > UBA10450 > JACCTI01. The sequence goes on along the minus strand of JACDBM010000054.1, from coordinate 22,838 downwards.
CCCCCCAGCGTTCATAGGCTCGCTCCAAAAGAGCGTAGTTATCAACACACGTGGCGGCGACAATCAGGGCATCATCAGCCCTTACTTGGATCCTCGAGAGCCGCTGGGCGATATGTTGCTTGTCATCCAACATCGCCGCGAGCATCAATTGCTCGCGCGCACTCAAAAGGACAGAATGTCCAATTTCCGCTAACGCGACATCCAACTCTGACAGCTCGGAGCTGTACACACGCAGGATCCGTAACAGCGCGTTGAAGCCGTCGCAGCCGCGCGATAGCAGGCGATCGGCGAGCTTCGTGAAGCTCTCGCGGTCGCCTCCGAGCACTGCCTGCATCAGACGTCGCTCCAGCGGGGCCGCTTGAAGGAAGAACTCCTGATCTAATCGGCTACTCGGCAGGGTGAAAGGCACGCACTCGCCAGCGGACAACGCGTCGCCCACGAGCGAGGCGAATTGTTTCTCCGACAAAATTCGGTTGTTGGCCGAGGAGTCAATCGAAAAGAGCAATGTCAAAAAGGCACCTGGTGAACAGTACTTTCGACACAGCTCGGCCAACTGGTAGGCCCCCTTTCCCTCCTGTCCCGTGACCAAGGCGGGAACGCACGAGAATAGTGCAGCCGTGAAGTCGCCCTCCGAGAGTGTGACCGCGAGACATTCGAACAGTGGCGTAACCAAGGCTGGGAGGCGGTTTACGAGTGCTTCGGCGTAAGGACGCAGCCGCGCGTTGACAGACTCTTCGAGACCCAAAAGCTTCGCCCCGTTCAGGACAGTTTCTATCTTTTCGCGCGTTGCCTCACCGATCGCCTCGGCGGTGCCGATGCTCTTGAGGAGCACCCGTTCCGCCAGATCACGCTGGCCAAGAGACAGCAACCGCTTCAACTCCTTGACCCTCAGCTCGTTCGCGTCTGGATTGGAAAGCGCGGCCATCGCTCTCGTCACCGTCGCCATCTTCTCTTGGGCCTCCGCCGCCACGAGACGCACCGCCGAGTTCGGCAGCGTTAAGATTGTATTCGCGCGCCCGGCTAGAGCGGCACCGACAAAACCCTTCTGCCTCGCGGCAGGCGACAAGTCGAATTTATTGAAAACTCTCTGGAGCGAGTGGCGAGTCGCTTCATTTCGGCTGAGGAACGGAAGATTCAGGAGAGGCTGGTCGCTTCTCAGGATCAGACGGTCGGTGCCCGCGAGTTCCTCCGTAAGCGATGGTATATCCCGCAAAAACAGACAGCACGCCGGAAGCAACGCGAAAAAGCTAAGGGATGGCGTGCGGCTCTTGGCAACGGAAAAGGCCTGTGATCTATCTTCGTAAGCGAGCGGAAGAAGCGAAATGCGAACCTCGCCTCGATGCACTCGCGACAGTCGCAGGCATTCCGAGAGGTAATCCCGAGGATAGAGAAGGTGCCTTGAGAGAAATACGACCGGTGTTTGATCGATTGCACCGTGCCGCTCCTTTAGAGCTTCTCTAAAATCGGCCAGCGAAAGCTCGCTCTCGCTCATCATCACCTTCCGCCCACGGATGCGAAAAGCCATTGTTCCGACGGGCAGAACCGGAAGCTGCGGCGTCGACTCGAAATCGTGCAGCACGATCAGCGACGCTTTTGTGGCGACTCGCGACTTTGGGACATAAGCGGTTATCTCCACCCTGGCAGAATCGTGAGCTCCTCCGAAGTCCTGCGCGCCCTCTTCGAGGAAACACAGAAGAGACTCCCGCGTCGGCTCTCGAAGAACTGTGCTGTCGAAATCGTGTGCGCGTCCGGCGAGCGCGAGATCCAGCGGATGGGAAACTTCAGCGAACGTTAGCGACGCTCGGCGCTGGGCCAGGACGCTGGGCCAGAGGCGCAGCGCTCCCGCGCCGTAGATTCCCGGCCGGCGCGAAACGATAAGAAACTTACGTTCAACGAGTGCGGCGAGAGCATCGCTAACCGCAGCCTTTATGTCTCTACTCCCGAGAACGCTGACGTTCACGCCGGCAGCGAGCAGTCTGGAAAGGGATTTTTCATGTCCGTCTTCACTATCGATAACGAGCGCGAGAGCGATGCCTTGCGCCGCTGCTTCAATCAGGTGACGAAAAAACATTGCCCCGGGATCAGCACCCGTGAGGACGTAAAGGATCGCGACGCGTTCCGGCTCCGGCCAGACCCGTTTGTCATCGAGGACCGCCGCCAATGCACGCCAGGCGAGACTCTTTTCGATGCTTTTGAGTAGGTCATCGGCTGCGCCCTCTGTTTCCTCGCCTTTGAGGAGTGGCGCATAGCTCGGCGGAAGACCAAAACGCCGGAAGGGAAACGCCTGACATTCCCGCTTTGGAACTGACCCTTTCCGCGTAAGGAATTCCGACCTCAAGTACTCGAGAACCGGGCCGGCGCGCCGCTGCGCATTCCAAAGAGCGAGCACATCGCTGTAAGTATGCCACTCGGTCCGCAACGCAAAATCCAACACGAGGTGCCGAGCATCGATGGACGCCGCCCGCGCGTGCCGGCGCGCTAGGAGATAGCCCTCAACCAGCCGGCCTGCCTCGACATAGCGGTCTATCGCCTCCCTCGTCTGATTAAGAACTTCGGCCGATAGAGCACTCGCACTTTCGCGCGCGTCAAATCGGATCACCCGCGGTTTGTGCGGAGCCAGCGAGCCGCCGCCGCATGGCCGAACCTCCAGTTCGCAACGGGAGTGCGGGAGGAGCGGAAGAATAAACGTGAATCCGACGGGAACCTCGAACGAGATTTGGCTCTCTGCGGGTTGGGTCGACTCTCGCGCAGCGCGGCTTTCGACTGCCAGACCGTCCACGTAAAGTGTGACGGACAGCGGCTCATTTGGCGAAGCCATATCCATCGCCCAGCCCTCGACCCGGTCTGGGGGCACAAAACGCCAAGCCCCTGATATGGGAGGCGCGCTCAAATCGCCTCGCTTTTCCGGATTCCCAAGCGCCAGCTCCTGCAGCCGGAGCTGGACGGCAGGATCATCGATTGGCACGAACGATGAAGGCGTGCGAGGACGCCAGGACGGCTCCGCCGTGGGTTCCACCTCAGCAGGCGCCGACGCCAGCTTTTTTACAGGAACGCCATTGACGGCGAAAGAGAGATCACTGGTGTTGCCATGCGCGCCGGTCAGAGGCAACCGAAATTCCGCACTAACGGCGGCGGCGGGCTCCGACAGTCGAAGTGCACCGATCTGTTCCGCTCCCGCGTACGCTGCGATCTCGATATCATCTGCAAGCGTGAACTCCGAGTGCAGCGTTCCCTCGACGTACTCGTCGTCGGCCAGTTTTCTGATCTCAATTCCGATGGTGTCGGCAACGATGTGCCGCCCGTCGAACCGCAACGGCGCGTGCTCGGGCAAACAGACCACTTCCACTCTCGAATGGATCCACTCCAGCACCGAAAGAGTAACCACAGGGAGGAAAAATCTGCCGTCTACGTCCGTCCTTGTTCGCGCCTCCTCTACGCCGTCGACCAGTAGTACAATTTCTCGCACGCCATCGGGCGGACCGGTTCCAAACACTTGCCCTTCGATGACATTGCGCTTCAGGCCACTCACCTGACCGCTCATCGCGAAGTCGTCGTCGCGGTGGAGCTTGGCTCGGATCGGTCCTAAGGTGCGGGACTGCAAACTAGTCACTACGTTTGCCCAAATCTCGTGCTCCTTGTTGTCGCGCCAGCGGTGTGAGAAAGGAAATTCAAAAGTGTTCCCATTCATGCCGGAGCCGAGCGCGCCCCTATCCGTCAGCGAAGATTTCCCGGAGAGGACCCCGTCGATAAAGAGTCGAACCTCAATGGCAATCTCCTCGCTCTCTCTAAACCAGCCTGTGACCCCGTGCGAGCCTTGTAAGCTCAGTTCGCCGAAGACGAGGCGTTCGCTAAGCACTTGCGGAAGCCGCCAATGGTCCTCCGCGGTTTCCAACTCGAACGTGTGGGTGAGGTTATCGTGATAACGTTCTGGTACCTGCCACCGGAAAGCGTGCGCCCCTCCTCCGATGCCAGCGCGACGAAGATCGCCGCGGTACTCCGACGCGACAATCCGGCCGGCGATCACTCCGTCCACAAGGACGTCCACGGTCACAGGGGATAAGTCGCCGACGCGCCAAATCCAACCTTTCAGCGAATTCCCTCTGATGCAGTCAAGGTGACCGTTGTAGACAGGACCGGTTTTAGCCTTTGGACCCGAGAGATCGCTTCGCTCTCCGATCATGCGGGCGCTCTTATTCATCAGGATTGATAACCCGGTCCGCGAACCGCGGGGAAACCCCCAAGCATGTGCATCAGTTTTAAGGACTTCATTCGATCTCAGCGTGTGCCCCTCCGTAAGTCAACTGACAAGAACGTGTTGTCAGGAAGAATCTGAAGTCCACGGGAGTTTGTTGCCAGCTTTCGGCCAGGGAAAGGCCGCTCGGGATGGCGAGGTCGCACTCGAATGGGGAACGGTGAAACCTTGTCTCGAACCCCACAGCTAGACGGTGAGGCGGTGCTCGTCTAGGCTGCGCTCATGGTTTTGAACGGGCCGATGTCGCAAGAGTCCGTGATCGAGCATCTCTGTCCGCTGTGCGGATCGGATACTTTTGCGCCTTATCGAGGCCGCCCCGCGGGCCGTTGCGCCGGATGCGGCGCCCATGAACGGGCTCGGCTCCTCGGCCTTGTGATCAAACGCGCGCTCCCGGAGCCGACAGGCGCTCCAGTGATTCACTTCGCGCCGGAGCAGGCGATCACCAATCTCTTGCAGGCAAGATATGGGCTTGCCTATCAGGCGGCGGATTTCACGCCGGAATCTTATGCTTGGCTCTCAGTTCGTAAGATCGACCTGAGTGATCCCCATGCTTACCTGGAACCCGAAAGCGTGCAGGGACTTGTGCACTCCCATGTTCTCGAACACGTCCCCGCCGACCTCACCCGCGTAATTCAGTGCATGAATGCCGCTATCCAGCCAGGCGGCTTTCATCTGTTCTGCGTCCCATTCTTTACCCGGTTTTATCGGGAAGATTTGAACGAACTGCCGCTACAGGTTCGCGAAGAAATGTACGGTCAATTCGATCACGTTCGCTCCTTCGGCACGGAGGATTTCGAACACCGGGTGCTTTCTCTATTTAAGGATTTTGAGCGGGCGGACATCCCCGTCTCCGCCGACGACCTCTCCCAGGCAGCCGTTCCCCTGCAGGCGGTTAGAAAGCTCACCTCGCACTCGGCTTTCCTGTTCAGAAAACGAACGGCCGCAGCACCAACGGCTTCCTGAACGTGAAGCAGGTCCACATGCGGTGACCCGGCGCGCTTACTGGGTCGTTGAGGTGATGGAACTCCCTCGGACGTTTCGCAGAAAACGTCTACATAAATATTCGTAACCGGTCCCGACCCGTTGACTGCCTGTTTCCTGTTACTGCAACATTGTGGCTGCACTAAGGAGCATGACTTTCAGTTCGGCAGAATACTGGGAACGACGCTACGGTTGCGGCAGCCATTCAGGCGCCGGATCGTATGGCAGGCTGGCTGAATTCAAAGCCGAGGTCCTCAATCGCTTCGTGCTGGAACATGGCATTCGGGACGTTATCGATTTCGGTTGTGGAGATGGGGCCCAGCTCTCGCTTGCGAAGTATCCCCACTACGTCGGGATCGACGTCTCGGCGACGGCGGTCGACAAATGCCGGGCGCGATTTCAGCACGACACCAGCAAGCGCTTCTACCTGCCCGCTGAGCTTCCTGCACCGCGCGGCTTCGAGTTGGCGCTGTCACTCGATGTGATTTTTCACTTGGTTGAAGATGATGTGTTCACTCATTACATGGCGGGCCTCTTCCGAGCATCCCACCGGTACGTGATTGTCTATTCGACCAACAGAAACGCAGTCTTGGCCGAGCACGTGCGCGACCGGCAATTCACAACGTGGGTCGAAGTGCAGCAACCGGATTGGGATCTGATCCAGCACATCCCGAGTCGATATCCTTGGGACGTCATGGATCGACACAATACGAGTCCGGCAGAGTTCTTTATTTATAAGCGGCCTAGATAACGCTCACCGACGCGACCGGGCGGGCTTGGAGTGTCAGGATTCACTTGCCACTGTGGCAGAAAGATATGAACTGGGTGCCTCGGCCACCGGGTCTCCGAGCAAGAAAACGCAACACGGCTTAAATTATGGACTCTTACTGGGAAAGTATTAAACACACATTACCAGATGACGATACCCGGCAGTTCACGGCCGAAATGATTTTGAGAAAGCACCTCGATACGTCCAGGCCTGCTGCGTTTCTGGATCTCGGGTGCGGTACCGGAAACTTCGTCGATACCGTTCGCGCAATGTCGGCAAACGTCGAGTATCATGGGCTCGACATCGAAGTCTCTCCCGAGTCCAATGCGAGGGTCAGATCCGACGCCGTTTTCAAACACTATGATGGTGTCGATATCCCTTACGGCGCGGAACGCTTCGACATCGTTTTCAGCAACCAAGTCTTCGAACACGTTCGATATCCTGAACGATTGATGTGTGATGTCGGACGTGTTTTGCGTCGAGGCGGAAAATTTCTCGGATCGGTCTCGCAGCTTGAGCCGTATCATTCGCTGAGCCTGTGGAATTTCACCATCTACGGCTTCAACACTCTCGTAGAATCAGCGGGCTTGAAAGTCATTGAGTTTCGCCCTGGGATTGATGCTTATTCCCTGATTGCTCGCTCTTTCCGGAACCGGGACAAAAAATATCGCCGTTTCTTTCAGGAAGAAGGACTCCTCCATCGCAGGATTGAGAGGGAGGGGCGCAAAAATAATGTAAGCGGGCGCAAAATCCTGCATCGTAAGTTAACTTTTTCGGGACACTTTTGCTTCGTCGCGGAAAAGTGAATCGCCGGCTGCGGGCACTGTCTGATCCGAACGCGAGAGGGAACCGGAATTGAGTCCGGCTCCTAGTGTAGTCCGTCGCAATTATTGAACCTTTTTGCGGGCCGGCAGTTTTTTCCGAGCGCGTTTCACTTTCATGAGGATATCGGTGGCTTGTGCGGTCAAGATAAAGGGCGCGGGAGCTTGATTGTGTTGTGCGAGGTAGTCCTGCAGTGCGGCGACCAATTCGGGGACGCTGTGGAAGACGCCGCGCCGTAATCGTTTGGTGGTGAGATCGCGGAAAAAGCGTTCCACCATGTTAAGCCAGGAAGCGCTCGTGGGAGTGAAGTGCAGGTGGAAGCGGGGATGGGTCGCCAGCCAGGCTTTGACTTTGGGATGCTTGTGCGCGGCGTAGTTATCCCAGGATCAAGTGCAGGGCCGGGCCGGCGGAGTTTACGCGTCGATCAGGCGCAGAAATTTCAGCCACTCCTGGTGCCGGTGCCGGGGCTGGCATTCTCTGATGACTTGGCCGTCGGCCCCATTGTGGGCCGCAAAGAGAGTGGGAGAGAGAGCTTGCGCAACGGTGTTCGGCACGTAGAAGATCGCGCGTTCTCGCGATCGAAAGCGGTTGGGAATGTAGAGCTGCTGAAGTCGAATAGCTGGACGCCGATCGCTCATCGTGTGACGGAGCGCACGCCCCGCCGCGGGAATTGATGTAATGGCGCCGCGAACGTAGTCGACTCATGCATACTCATTGACCGAGCATTCGTTGGGCGATACCTCTAGGAATGCTCGTCAAAATGCCCAACGTAGACGGCCGCGGCTCGTCCGAAGACCTCGATTTTTCAGCAGCTCGAGGCACCATAGTATACGAGGTATTGGCAGCAGGCGGGTTGGCCGCATACGAACCGGACACGCTCGCCTTAGCTGCCGCGCTGATTATCTTTTTCGATGTTAAGCGGTTTTCAGATGTAGGAGCAAACATTGGACTTTACTCTCTGGTGCTCTCAAGACTCGCCCAGGGAAGGCTCCAAACCAAGGCGTTCGAACCCCTGCCATCGCTCGTCCGGGTGCTCAGACTTCTGACCGAGACAAATAAGCTTGCCATCAGCATTGTCGAAGCCGCCGTAGGCGATCAAGCAGGCGAGGCGGTTCTGCATGTGTCGGCGAGGTCGGATGCTTCGAACTCCCTAAACCCGACCTTTCGACTGGCGAAAGCGCAGATCAAAGTTCCTCTAATCACCCTCGATGCTGACGCCATCGAAACGGATTACTTTCCACAACTTATTAAGATTGATACTGAGTCGACCGAGCCTGAAGTTTTGCGCGGGGCAGCTCACGTGATACGAGAGCACCGGCCTTGGATAATCTGCGAGGTGTTGAAAGGCAGAACCGAAGAGCATTTGCAGACGATTATCGACGAACATCAGTATACATGCTACCATGTTAGTGGTTCGTCGAATCTCCGCACTGCGGAGCAGATTGAGGGTGACGAAACTCACCAGCATCGTGACTGGCTCTTTGGACCGCTTCCTCTCCCAAAGGGATTTAATTTATTTTATCGGGATTTCTTGACAGCGTTTCGGAAATCGGGCCCAAAGTCCGTTTGGAGTGAGCATTGAGGCACATCCCAAGCGGCGCCGAGAACATCGGAATCTGAGCGATACATGACAACGCTCGGAAACGTTGCCCGGCAATATTTATCACGGCCTGTAACAGCGCAGGGCAACATCTAAAAGCTTGGGCGGGCCCATGTAGATAGATGGCTCGTTTCGCCCCCATTGAGCTAAGCTGTCATCCAAGCCTCGACGCAATTTTCTAACACCTCCAGATCAATATCCCAGTCCGACGATATAGAATCCGCGAGTGCTGTGTCGTTCGAAGGGGCTATAAAGAAAGCCGTCGCGACGCTCTTCACGGATGAGATGATTGCCTCATCGGGAAAGACGAAATTGCTCGGCGCGAGAATGAGCTTCTTCGCCTCTGAAGGCATGAACATTGAGAGATGCATCTGGCTCCCGAAACTACCGGCCAAACGATTACAAGATCCCACTAAAGCAACTTGCTGGGTAAAGCTCAGAGTTTCTGGCTGTACAATATTGAAATCGAGGCGCTCAAAGAGGGCTTCTACTTCTTTTTCTTTGAGGAGCCGGCGCTTGGGGTTCCCACGCCGGGAGAGATACAACCGTCCCTCTGTTCGGGTGGACGTTTTAGCGCACCCCGCACTTCGAATTCTGTCCCAGGATCGAGTCATTACTGGCGAAGCAGCCCCAAACAATCGGTAGCCTCGATCCGGAATCAAAAGACGGCGAAACTTGAGCGCCCTGTTTCCATAAATCAAGGAGTTCTCTGAAATACCCAGCAGATTGAGCGCTTCGCGATGGAACGGCAGAATATCGTTGTCCGCCCACACCAGAAATTTGCAGTCACGCGCCAGCGGGTGATCCAAAGCCCAGGTCCGAGAGAGGCTTTCGGTCAGGAAATGACCAAACTGCTTATCGAGGAAACCGAGCAGGAACGTCGGTTCGTCCACGACCTCGTCAATTGTCTCCATTAAATCGACTACGTCATCGCGGTCGTAATTTCCGGTCTGATGCAGCAGAACCCGTCCGCCTAACCGCTTTAGTCGCGAGCCTGCTCCGTTGCTACCATAACCGTAGCGCGGCACTAAAGACGCGCTTAACAAGCCGCCGTTTTCATCGAAGAAGCAAGCCCGGTTCACTTCCGTAGCCCGCACGAACGAGACATCTTTGAAGAGACTAATGCCGACTGCTGGCGAGCACATTGTGACATCGCGCCAACGCCGAAAGAACCGGGGGGCAGCCGGCCCGTTTAAACTCGATCCGTCAAAGAGGACTTCGAAAGTGGGATTTTGATACCGCGGGTCCCCCCCAACATCGATTTCAACTCTTTCGCAGAGTCCCTGATCTGATGTCAGGTCCAGCGGAATTGCGCGCCGTTTTTTTTTAAGGAATTCTGCGATGTAAGGAGAATTGGAGGGGAACTTAGATAAAACGTAATCTCGGTAGTCGCCGACCGTGCAATAATCGACCTCGGAAAAATGCTCTATTATCTCAGAGTATTGATTCACAAGAACGGTATTTGTGGCGTTGAGACCTGCCACGAGAGCGATCCCCGTGGGATGAGCGTCTGTCACAACCACCTCCAACTCAGGACGAAAACGGCGTAAACATACGATCAGTTTCCAGATGTCACCCGCCCATGATTGAACCAGCCAATCCGGCATAGCTTCCAGAGCATTGCGCGGGCACACGTCGTCGATCACGACGACAGTCCGGGAGTGGGAGTTCTTCTCGATGTTGATGAAATCGCGGAGCGCAAACTCAAACAGGTGCATGCCGTCGATGAACGCGAGGTCGATCGTTCCGGGAGGAATAACCTTGTGCAGGCGGGGATTCGCGAAAAAAGCATCGCTTGTGGCAGTGTGTATTTCCGCTTTCAAATTGGGCAGCGGACCTTTCTTCCTGGGCACTGGATCAATGCCAACCGCCCGACACGAAGCTAAGAGCATCGACTTGCCATACTTCACACCAATCTCAACGTAGAGGTCGGGACGTAAAATCTCGTGGCAAGACTTTAGTAGGGTGAGATAGCTAACCTCCCCAATTGCTTTCGACGCCTGAATCGACAGGGGAACGTGCGCGTCTGTTAAAGTTCTGGCGTACTCCGCAAGTCTTTTCCGACCGTCCTCTGTGTCCGATGCCAGGGCTTCATCGACTGCCTGGATGACAATTCTGTCTGCAACAAGGGCGTTGCCAATGAGAAAGTCTGCATCCGTCCTGTTCGAAAAGACATCGGACAGATGGTGTATCAGGAGACGATTGGCGCCCAAGACGCTTAGGCGCGTCATAGCGTCAACCAAGCCTCTCCGATTCAGAGACGTGTCCGCCGATGAATCGTCGTTATATAACCCAGCTAATTCCTGCCCACTCTCCGAAGCGGAAGCGAGCATAAGATTGATAACATGGGGATCACCGTTCTTGTTGTCCGACAGATAATACCCCACCGCCTTATCGACCATGATTCACTCCTTTACACGATCCCGGGTGGCGCACCGTACTCGTTTCTGCCCTCGGGATGCAAGGCAGCAACGGTTGATCTTCGATCCGCCGAATCGCTCACATCAACGAGGCAACGCCCCGTTTTTGTTCATCAAGTTCCTTGATCTTCGTTAATAATTCCTCTGCGGCCGCCGCGAGATCAGGGTCGGCAGGCGATACGACTTCTGTTTCCTGGTCGCCGAGATTACACGCGGGGAACTGCGATGCGACGAAAACGTGGTCGAACTCTTGGCATTCTTCATCCTCAATTGGGCGAGTAGGATTGATGCCGCACAGTAAATTGATCTGACCAGGCTTCGGTCGAAAGCGGATCGCTCCGCGCAGACTGATCACCACATCGTCGCCGAAGCATTCCGTCCGGTCCCACTGATCGAAGCAGTCGATGCGAAACGAGTGCCCCTTTCCAGCAAGAGAACGGCCAACGCCACGGGCGAGGCAAAAGTCCCTCGACTCCTGGATCTCGCTGGAGGTAGAGGAGTCGATCTTGAACGAGACGCGATAGCCACGGCGCGCCCGGGAGATCAGGATCCTCTTTAGCGTGCGGGCTCGATGTCGATAGGTGTGGCGGGCAAACACACGTTGCTGTAGCCGGCCCACCAGCTCACAACGTTCCACTTCATTGTCCAGATAACGGCGCAGAAGCGACTTGAGCTCATCGGCGGACTGGTAGGTGGGGAGTTCGGCATCAAAAACTTCCGCAGCGCCGATATCGCCATTGGTGATCACCAGAGCGCCGGCTGCCAGAGCATCAAAAACGCGGCTGTTCACCGAACCCCAGTCTTTGGTCACATGGTTCGCGTCATCCACTACGATCCGCGTGGAAGCGTAAACGTTCGGCATTTCAGAATAGGGAAGAAAGCCACGCGCATGGGCGTTGAGGATGGGATGTGTTTCCCAGCCGCTTCCGAAAATGGCAAACTGATAGCTGTCCAATGCCTGCGGTTGCAGAGCCGATTCGATGGCGCGTTCGAACTGCCAGTAACTACCAGTGAAGCAGTAGTCGGACCGGTAACGGGAGTTCGGTTTGGCTTCGACGAAGCGGCTCGGATTGGTCGCCAGTGGAAACACCCAGGCGGCTTTGCGATGCACGTCACGGAGCCAGCGGGCGGACTTTTGCGACGAGCAGAGGAACAGATCATACTGGTCGAAGTCCGGCCCAGCGACCCATCGTTCGAACCAGTTGCGCATCCAGGCGATCGTGATCAGATCGGGCTTCGCGTGGCGTATCTTCGAGAGCTCGTAAGAATCAAGCAGCACGATCAAAACATCGACGTCGTGGAGATCGTACCAATCTTGGGTACGTGAGAGGTAGCGAACGTGCCATCCAAATTCAATAGCACAGGCTTCTGCCAGCTCCTGTCCGCTAAAAAAATCGCCCGCGGTACTGGTGGGAGTTGCGTCCGTGACCGCGAAGGCAACGGTGAGGGCTTCGTCGGAATAAAAGAGACGGCCTGACATTTTGTCCGCCAGTATTTGCCGGCGGAGATACCACCCATGGCGCCGGCCCAGATGTTCTACGTTACTTAAATCGCAATCCCTAACGGCTTCACTCGGCCCCATTTCATCGGTGGCGCTTTCGGTGTGAATGCACGCGACTTGATTCGCCGCGACAGAACGGAGTCCAAGTGAGCGCCGAAACGAGAGACAGAGGTCCACGTTTTCATAACCGTCGAGATAGTCTTCACAGAAACCGCCGAGCGCGAGGAACTCGCGCCGCCGACACGCCAGCGCAGCCGAAGTGACCGCAGGAAATTTCTCCAGGACAGGCGGCGTTTCAGTGATAAACGCGCACGCGTCAAGAATGATCGGTCGATGGCAGAAATGCGGAGGATCTGCTCGAAACTTGATCCCGGCATGCTGGACCCCCCCGGGATGGACTGGATTCATCGGCGAAAATATCAGGCGCAAGCTTACCAGACCGATTCGCCGATCCTGAAGACACCGAAGGAGGACAGGGACAACATCTTGCCGGAAAACAAGACGGCTGTTCAGAAAGACGAGATGGGTTGCGCTTGTCTGTTCAGCGGCCCGGTTATTCGCATAAGCGAAGGACCGCTTTCCGGCAAAGTCCAAGACGTTGATTTTACAACTATCTTGAAAAGAGCGGATCACTGCGCTGCTTTCATCGCTGCCGGCCTGGAGCACGATATTGAATTCCACTTCCGCGAGCGTGTTCACCTCGAGGAAAGAGCTCAAGAGCGCGCCGAGGTGGTGCTCTCCAGACTGATGGAAAACCACAAAACAAACGGAGTTATCCCTGGGAAGAGTGGCGACGGGAAGAGCGATGGCATTCTTGGCAGATGCGGCGAGGCGTTGAGCCACGGCCAGGTCGATCATCGGCTTCAAATTTGCCTTGTCGCTTTCAGTACCCCCCTCGAGCGGCTGGCCTGACTTTGCTGGTGGAGGGAACGCGTCGGCCGGCTTCGTCATCGGAGTCCGGGGGTTCGCCTGCTGCGCCTGCCTCAGGGCTTTGCGTGTCGCAGAAAGCGAAACTCTGATTGCTTCGACGCACTGCCGGGAAGTCCGGCTCACGAGGCCGAATCTTCGGGCAGTGTATACGACGAAGTGGAAGGAGCGCGACTCGCTCAACTTCCGGAAAAACGCTCCGATCGTCTCGATCCCTTGCTTAAGAATTCGATTACATTCGATTAGCTCCGCCATCTTGGCGCGCTGCTCCGCGATTGCCTTTTCTCGCGTTGCGAGGGACAAATCCAGACTCGCTACCCGGGCGTTAACCAAGATCGCTTTCTTTTTCAGCTCTCCGATCTCCGCCGCTTGCGCGGCACAGCGGGTCTCCAAGTCCTCGCGCCGCTTCGCATCCTGCGACAGATCCTCGTTATCGTTCCGCAGCATCACACGACGGCAAGGAAGCACATCGAACCCGTAGCTTCGACTTCGTTCTCCAAGGCACTGTTCTCGAGCATGCGTTGAAGAATACCCGCCAAATTCTAGGACAGCAAAATCGAACTGTGCGGCAAATGGAGGCGAATTGAGGGTACTGGCCAATTTCCGGTCGCCTTCACAGTCAAATTCCGTTCTCACTGTGATCAACGCGTCGCATCGCTCGGGGCGCGCATCGACAGGAACCGCGGGAATTTTCGTCGCCGCTTGTTCCATGCTAGGGATCGGTCAATCGCGATTGACCGTCCTGAACCCGACATTTAGCTTGCCGCCCCGTCCGACACAGCCTGCTGATCGAATTTTGATTGTGGCTCCACTTTCCGCGTTTTACCGCTCGTCGATTGGAAAGAAGTTCGTCGTCGCGGTGACAGGCGTGATTCTGATCGGCTTCGTTGTCGGTCATCTGCTCGGCAATTTGCAGATCTTTTTCGGCCCGGAGTACATTAACAGCTACGCGGAAAAACTCCGCTCCCTCGGTGTGCTCCTGTGGGTCATCCGCGCGTTTCTCCTCGTCACGGTCGTGCTGCACATCTACTTCACGATCCGGTTGGCAATTGACAATCGGCGCGCGCGGCCCACGGCCTATGCGAAGAAGGATCACGTGAAGGCGACGTTCGCTTCGCGGTCCATGACCCTGAGCGGACTCATCGTGCTCGCCTTTATTGTCTATCATCTCGCCCATTTCACGGTGCGCGTTGCGGACCCACGCTTCGCGCTTCTGAAGGCTGATCCGCTCAATCGCTACGATGTTTACTCGATGATGGTGTATGGATTCCAGAACGCGCTTGTCTCCGCCTTTTACGTCATCGCGATGTTCCTGCTGACGCTGCACCTGAGCCATGGTGCGTCGAGCTTTTTCCAGTCACTCGGCCTGAATGACAAGAAGATGACGCCACGACTGGCGCGCGGCGCACGCGTTTTTGCCTGGCTAATCTTCGCCGGATATACCTCCATTCCAGTGGCCGTACTGCTGGGCCTGGTAAGGCCGGCTCAGCAGTTATGATCGGCGAGCTGGAAGCGAAAGTTCCTGCAGGGCCGCTCGAAACGAAATGGTCCGGCTACAAGGATCACGCCCGGCTCGTTAGTCCCGCGAATCGCCGCAAGCTCGAGGTGATCGTTGTCGGCAGCGGACTAGCGGGCGGTTCGGCCGCGGCGACCCTTGGCGAGCAAGGTTACCATGTGAAGTGCTTTTGCTTTCAGGATAGCCCGCGCCGTGCGCACAGCATCGCCGCGCAGGGCGGGATCAATGCCGCAAAGAACTACCAGAACGACGGCGACAGTGTCTTCCGGTTGTTCTACGACACGATCAAAGGTGGCGACTTCCGCTCCCGGGAGGCGAACGTTTACCGGCTTGCGGAAGTGAGTAATCTCATCATCGATCAATGCGTCGAGCAGGGTGTGCCGTTCGCGCGCGAATATGGAGGCCTTCTCGCGAATCGCTCCTTCGGAGGCGCGCAGGTCTCGCGCACCTTCTACGCCCGCGGCCAGACTGGTCAGCAGCTATTGTTAGGCGCGTATCAATCACTTTGCCGCCAAATCGATGTCGGCACAGTGAAAATGTATTCACGCACCGAGATGCTCGACGTCGTGCTGGTGGAAGGTCACGCCAAAGGCATCATCACGCGCGACCTCACCAGCGGAGAGATTGAGGTGCACGCGGCCGATGCTGTCGTGCTCGCGACGGGTGGATACGGCAACGTTTTTTATCTCTCGACCAATGCCCGCGGGTCGAACGTGACCGCTACCTACCGCGCCTACAAGAAAGGCGCGCTGTTCGGGAACCCCTGCTTCACGCAGATCCATCCCACCTGCATCCCGGTGAGCGGGCAACATCAATCGAAGCTAACGTTAATGTCGGAATCGCTGCGCAATGACGGGCGCGTCTGGGTCCCGAAGACCAAGGGGGAGCAGCGTTCCCCTGCCGCGATTCCTGAAGCGGAACGCGATTACTATCTGGAACGAAAATACCCGAGCTATGGGAATCTCGCCCCGCGTGACATTTCCTCGCGGAGCGCGAAGGAAGCATGCGATGAAGGTCGCGGGGTTGGTCCCGGCGGGCGCGGCGTTTATCTCGATTTTGCGGATGCGATCGCGCGTCTTGGCGAACCAACGATTCGCGAGCGTTACGGAAATCTGTTTGATATTTACGAGAAGATTACCGGGGAGGATGCCTACCAGCAGCCGATGCGCATCTATCCCGCCGTGCACTACACGATGGGCGGCCTGTGGGTGGACTACAACTTGATGAGCAACGTGCCCGGGCTGCACGTGATCGGCGAAGCAAATTTCTCGGATCACGGGGCGAATCGGCTGGGCGCGAGCGCGCTCATGCAAGGCCTGGCCGATGGCTACTTCGTTTTGCC
This sequence comes from Chthoniobacterales bacterium, assembly GCA_013694945.1. GTDB lineage: Bacteria > Verrucomicrobiota > Verrucomicrobiia > Chthoniobacterales > UBA10450 > JACCTI01. The sequence continues at coordinate 6,708 of JACDBM010000054.1, read as the reverse complement.
CTACACGCTTCCGACGTATCTTGCCGGACAAATCGGTAAACGTCCCTCTATCGATCACCCGGCGTTCCGCGAAGCAGAAACGGATGTGCGCGCGCGCATCGCGAAGATGATCGAAGTGAATGGCACCCGCACCGTCGATTCGTTTCATCGCGAGCTCGGTCTCCTCATGTGGGATAGATGCGGGATGGCGCGAAACACCGCCGGGCTGCGGGAGGCACTCGGCCGCATCCCGGCACTGCGCGAAGAGTTTTGGCGGAACGTCCGCATTCCGGGTCACGGCGCGGAATACAACCAGTCTCTCGAACGCGCCGGTCGTGTCGCGGACTACCTGGAATTCGCCGAACTGATGTGCATCGATGCGCTGGAGCGGGACGAGTCCTGCGGCGGACACTTTCGCGAGGAGCATCAGACGCCGGAGGGCGAAGCGCTGCGGAACGACGAGAAATTCGCCGCGGTTTTTGCCTGGGAATTCCAAGGCAATGGTACGATCGAGCCACCAAGGCTTCATCGCGAGCCGCTGCACTTTGAAAGCGTGGAGCTGACGCAGCGAAGCTACAAATGAACTTCAAACTCCGGGTGTGGCGGCAGGAGGCGAGCGAGGCCAAAGGGCGCCTTGTCAATTACTATGCAACCGACGTGTCGCCGCACACTTCGTTCCTCGAGATGCTCGATATCGTCAACGAGCGCCTCGTCGAAAAAGGCGAAGATCCGATCGCTTTCGAGTCGGATTGTCGCGAGGGGATTTGCGGCACCTGTTCACTTACGATCAACGGTGAAGCGCACGGACCGGATCATCCCGGGGCTGCGTGCCAGCTCTACATGCGCCGTTTCAAAGATGGCGCCACGATTACCGTCGAGCCTTTCCGCGCGCGGCCCTTCAGGCTGGTCAGAGACCTAGTTGTCAGCCGCAGCGCGCTTGATCGTATTGTGCAGGCGGGCGGGTTTGTGTCTGCTCGCTCGGGCTCCGCGCCGGAAGCAAATTCAATTCCGGTGCCGAAGCACGACGCCGATCTGGCGATGGAAGCGGCGGCCTGCATCGGTTGTGGAGCTTGCGCGGCGGCCTGCCCGAATGCGTCTGCGATGCTCTTTACGTCGGCGAAGGTTTCGCATCTCGCGCTTCTCCCACAGGGAAATGCTGAACGGACCGCCCGCGTCCTCAGAATGGTGGGACAGATGGATGCGGAAGGCTTCGGAAATTGCACGAACACCTACGAATGCGAAGCCGTGTGTCCGGCGGAAATCAGCGCGAGCTTCATTGCGAAACTGAATCGCGAGTACGCGCTGGCGACGCTGCGAAAGAAATCTGGGATGTAGCGTTCCAGAGCAAGGACGTTCCGACTATCGGAGATCGGCCTACATCGTCCGGCAGGCGCAGGTCCAAAGCTCCGAATCAAGTTCAATTTTAGCGCGACGCGCCAGCGTTTCCGCGTCCGCTCCGTCGCGCAAAATAGCGATGAGCGTTGATCCCGAGCCGGACATTATCGCAGCCCTGGCTTCAGGTTGCGCAAGCAACCACATTTTCAAATGTCCCATAAAGATGAATTTCTCGAACACCGACCGCTCAAGGTCATTTACAAGGTCAAGCCCGGAAAACTCCTGTGCCTGATAACGTATCTCCGGCAATTTTTTCGATTCTTTCCAACGTTGGTAAGCCCACGGAGTCGGCACTCCGAACAGAGGTTTCAAAAGGAGTAAAGAAACAGTCTTTGGCAATTTAATTGGCGTCACGATGTCGCCCCGCCCACGACAACGCGCCGCAGATTGATAAATAAAGAACGGCACATCCGAGCCGATCTCGGCCGCAACCTCTGCCAGGCGAATCTCGCTCCACTCCGCGGCAAGAAGTTGATTCAAACCAAGCAACACAGTCGCCGCATCGCTACTGCCACCACCGAGCCCGGCGCCATGCGGGATGTTTTTCTCCAACGCAATGCGAACACCGGCGCGCGATCGGGTAATGCCCAAAAACAAACGAGCGGCGCGAACTGCGAGATTTTCATCGCCCCCGGGAAGACTCGAATCAGTGCAGACGAAATCAATTTTCCCCGCATCTTTCAGTCTTGTGATGGTGAGCGAGTCGTGCAGTGAAATGGGCGCCATTAACGTATCGATATCGTGAAAACCGTCCGCGCGACGGCCGAGAATCCGGAAGGAAAGATTGATCTTCGCCGGCGCTCGGAACTGCATAGCATCGACTCTCCGCACAAAGGCGCGACAATACAGGATGAATCCAAGCTACGTCGTCAACGATCCTCGCGATCGCCTGATCGTGGCGCTGGATTTTCCCGAGCCGTCACAAGCGCTCGATCTCGTCTGCGATCTCGCGCGCGACGTTGCGACCTTCAAGATCGGTCTGCAGCTCTTCACGGCCGGCGGGCCGGAGATCGTGCGAGCCGTCATCGCTACGGGCGCCAAGGTTTTCCTCGACCTCAAGCTCCATGACATTCCTACTACGGTCGCGAAAGCAGTCCGCGCGGCCGTTGAGCTTGGAGCAGGCATGCTCACATTACATCTTTGCGGCGGGCGCGGGATGCTTGAAGCCGCAGTCGCGGAGTGCGCACCTGATTTGCTGCTGCTGGGCGTGACAGTCCTGACCAGTTCGGATGAAACCACACTGCGGGAGACCGGAGTTGAGTCGGACGTTGCAGGTCAAATCCTGCGCCTGGCGCAGCTTGGCGCGGAGGCGGGCATCGGCGGTTTGATTGCGAGTCCCCACGAGGTCCGAATGCTACGAGAGCGGCTGGCCGGGAAGACCATCATTATTACGCCGGGCGTGCGGCCGAGTTGGGCCGCAGCGAACGATCAAAAGCGATTCACCACCCCGCGGGAAGCGGTGCAGAATGGTGCTGATTACCTGGTGATTGGTCGTCCTATCACCGCTGCTCCCGATCCGCGCGAGGCTGCGCAAAGGATCATCGCTGAATTAGAGGACTAGAAGCCGCGGCGATGCCTCCACTGGCTAGTCTGCTCTTCTATCGCGACCCGGAGCCGAGATCGGCTGCGATGAACATGGCAATTGACGAAGCCCTCCTGGATCAGACGACCGTTCCTTCGCTACGTTGTTATCAGTGGCGAAGGCGTGCGCTTTCCTTCGGATATTTCGGGCGCTATGCCGGCCTGGCGGAACACGAGAAGGAACGAGAGATTGTCCGTCGTTGGACGGGGGGCGGAATCGTTTTGCATGGGAACGACTTGACCTACTCAGTCGTCATTCCCTCAGCAACAGTCGAATGCATCGCCAGTTCACGCATCATCTACGAACAAATCCATGATGCAATTCGCCGCTCAATCCCCGATGAAACATCCGTCGCGCTCGCGACAGAAGATGCGCCGAAAGTATCTGAAGCCTGTTTTGCCAACTTCGTGAGGGCAGACGTGCTCGTGCACGGACGCAAAATCGCTGGAGCTGCGCAACGGCGCACGCGGGTCGGATTGCTGCATCAGGGAAGCATCCAATATGAGGCCCTGCCCGCGGCCTTCCTCGACGCCTTCGCTTCTGCTTTGTGCTGTGACTGGAGGCCGGCGGTCTTTAGGCCTAAGCTGCTCGAGCGGGCGCAGAGATTGGCAGAAATCAAATACGGAACGGCCGCGTGGCTGCGACGGCGCTGACCGTTTCTGGCGTTGCCGCGCATGGAAGGGCCTGCCGCGAACCTTCTTCCGGCCGCGTCAAGGTCGCGCGGCACTACGATGGTCAACGTGCGGAGACGATCGAACCGGGAGAGTGATTAATGGGCCGCAGCACTCTGTTTGCCGTCACAGCTTCACCTCGCACGGCGCCCTGTTGTTTTGACTCTTGGGACCCCTCCTTCTATTCTGCAATTGTGAAAGTTTTCACAGCTTCGTCGGGGACCACCGCCTCCCCTTCAGTATCTCTGGCACAGGTTGCGAAAACGGTGCAAGGCCAACTCGCGGAAGTCGAAGCGCGCATCGTGCAGCAAGCGTCTGTGTTCGATCCCGCAGTGGAAGGCTATGTTGCTTACGCGATCGGCGGCCGCGGAAAACGACTTCGTCCGCTCGTCGCGCTCCTGAGTGGCGGCGCGACCGGTTCAATCAAGTCCGCTCACATCGATCTGGCCGTTATTCTGGAGCTGATCCACATCGCGACGCTCGTGCATGACGACATCATGGACGAGGCCGATCGGCGTCGCGGTCAGCCCACGGTCAACGCGCGCTGGGGCAACGCGCTAAGTGTCCTGCTGGGCGATTGCCTTTTTGCGCAGGCGCTGAATCTATCAACAAATTTCGACCGGGCGGAGATCAGTCGCTCGATTGCGCAAGCAGCGCGCGAGGTTTGTTCCGGGGAGATCATCCAGACCCAACGCCGCTTCGACCTGCATCTCGCGGTCGAAGATTACCGGCGCATTGTTGCCATGAAGACGGGCTCGCTCTTCGCCGCAGCCGCGGAGCTCGGCGCTGTGATCAACGAAGCTGAACCGGCAACGGTTCGTTCGCTTCAGACCTTCGGCATGAAAATCGGCGCAGCTTACCAGATTTACGACGATTGCCTTGATATCGCTGGCAACGAAACGGTTATCGGCAAGACACTCGGGACTGATCTGCGGAAAGGGAAGCTGACGTTGCCTGTCTTGATGCTCTTGCAATCAGCTCCCGCGGTTGAGCGCGAGCAGTATTGCCAGATGATCGTTGGCGGCAAGGTAGACGAGATGACGGAAATTTTGAACACGGACGTGTCGACTGCGCCCTTGAGCCAATCGATCACGGCCGGGCAGGAACTGATCAGGGAAGCGCAACGGGAACTCCATCTGCTCCCGCCGAGCAATCACACCGACTCACTGACTCAACTCGGCGAGGCTCTTCGCGATTTGCTCGATCAACTGCGCGAGTGAGTATGTGGCGGAAGGCGGTTCAGATGTCCGCGAATAAGCGGTCGCGGCACTGAGAACCCCTCCCATTTCAAACGGCACGATGGCGCAGCTGAAGATTCGAGAAATGCCGCAGGACGATCGTCCGCGCGAGAAATTGCTCGCACGCGGGGCGAGTGCGCTAACAGATTCAGAGCTGATCGCGATTCTCCTCCGGACGGGCTTGCCGGGCGCAAACGCGATCGATGTTGCCGCGGAACTCCTCGCTCGCTACAAATCACTTAACGCCCTCAGTCGCTGCACCGTAGATGAGATTTCGGATGTTCCCGGAATCGGACCTGCCAAAGCGGTCCAGTTGGTGGCGGCGTTTGGACTCGGTCAACGCCTCGCGAAAGAGACGCTCTCGCGGGAGAAAATCGACACGCCCGAGCTCGTCTACCAATTGCTTTCCGCGGAGATGCGCGTGCTACACAATGAATCGCTTCGTGTTCTCCTGCTCGATACGCGATATCGCCTCCTGCGCATTCAGGAGGTCTCCACCGGAAGCGTGAACGAAAGCATCGCGCATCCGCGGGAGGTTTTCCGTCCGGCCGTGATTTCCGCCGCATTTGCGGTGGTCGTGGTGCACAATCATCCTTCCGGTGATCCGTCACCCAGCCAGGCGGATCACAGCCTAACGAGACGTTTGGCGGAAGCCGCGGAGCTGCTCCAAATCAAGCTGCTCGATCACATTATTATCGGCGCACCCGCCGAAGGGCGCGCACCGTACTTCAGCTTCAAGGAAGCGGGTGTTCTTTAAATGGTGCATCCGACGGCGATCGTCGATCCCGCGGCGGAGCTTGCCGCCGGAGTAGAGATCGGACCATACGCGATCATCGGCTCCGGAGTGGTGATCGGCGAAGGTACCGTCATTCAGTCACACGCGGTGCTTCAGGGTGCTGTCCGCCTTGGAAGAAACAACCTCGTTGGTCACGGCTCGATCATCGGAGGGCTGCCGCAGGATCTCGCCTTTCGGCCGGAAACACTCAGCGGCGTTGAAATTGGGGACCGGAATGTAATCCGTGAGCACTGCACTGTTCACCGCGGCAGCGCTGAAGAAAGTTCCACCCGAATCGGCAATGGCAACTTTCTCATGGCCGGTGTGCACGTGGGCCATAATTGCCGAATCGGCGACAGTGTGATCATCGCGAACAATTGCCTCCTCGGCGGCTATGTCCGGATCGACGACACCGCTTTCATTGGTGGAGGCGCAGTGTTTCACCAATTCACGCATGTCGGTCGTCTCGTCATGGCGCAGGGCAGTTCCGGATTCAGCAAAGACATCCCGCCATTCCTTCTCGCCGCAAAACGAAACGTCGTCTTCGGAGTCAATGTCCTTGGCATGAGACGGGCGGGCTTTGCCGCGGTCGAACGCGATGAGATTCGCCGCGCGTTCAAGCTGCTTTATCGCAGCAGGATGAATCGCAAGCAGGCGCTGGAGGAAGCGGGCACCAGAGAATTCGGACCAATCGGTCGCGAATTTTTCTCGTTCGTCGCGAATGCGCGGAAGCGCGGCATCGTGTCGTATGGCCGCGCGCGCGCGGGGGAAGAGTGACTTCATCCGACTCATCGCGACAAAGGGAGAGTGCGATTTGGGTCGCTGAAACGGCGGCAGAGACCGTCGCTACAGGCTCATGGTCAGCAGCGCGAGCATTCGTCCAGTCCGCCCCTTTTCCGCTCGGTACGAGTAGTAGCGTTCCAAATCGCACGCGGTGCAGACGGCGCAGTCATGCACGTTCTCCACCCCGCGCTCGCGACATTGCGCGATAATTTGGGCCGCGAAGTCGATTTCATAATGCGGAGGACGAATGCACGGGCTGAGCTGTACGATCAGATCTTCGGGAGC
>JACDBM010000046.1 GCA_013694945.1 Chthoniobacterales bacterium | reverse complement strand
AGGAAATGATCCGCCTGCCGGATCGGGCTGGTCGCATCGGCAAAATGATAGGCCCCCCAGAGCAAGCCTGCGTCTACCGCCGCATTCTGCCGCGCGGCATACTTGGCGTCGCGCACATAGCGAGGATAGCTCGCTTCATGGATGACGCCGACGATCCCCTGCTCACGCATCCGGACAAAGTCCGGACGCATCTGGTCGTAATGCGAGAGGTTGACGACGCTGTTACTAGCAGAGGCGCTAACGTGCAAAGCCTCCAGGATCAACAAAACGCGCAGGAGAGAAAGTTTCATCGGGCGCACGATAGCGAGCTGCGATGGCCCTCACAAAGTGGAAAGGGAATCCTCATCTCTTGAAAGATAAGACCCTGGATACGGGCCCTCGCCTGCTTGTCTGGAAGCTTAGGCCTTCTTCCGCGACGGTGGCGGCTTTCGCGAAAAGATGTTTTTCAAACTCTCCCTGAATTTCTCCAAGGTTGACTCGGGTGGCTTTCGTTTCGCGCGAGACCGCGATCGGCTTTGCGTCCGTTTCGCGCGCGAGTCCGACCGGCTTTGCGTCGGCGTTTGGAAGGCGACTTTGGCGGGCACTCCTTCTTCGACAACGACGGTTTGCGTCCGTTCGGGACGATCTGGAGAACGGGCCGTGAGCACTTGCTTGCCTAATGGTAACTTGACTGTGAGAGGCGTGCGTCCGAGCGAAAGCGTGCCGAGGAAGATCTCGCTCCCCGGCGGGATGCTGGTGATGTTGGCGCTGCCCTGCGGGAAAGTATAATCGACCGGGAGGACTTCACCCGCGCCTAACGACACTTCCAGGCGTCCGTCGGGCCAGCCCTCCCTCTGGAACAAAAGCGTGTAACGGCCCGGCGGCAGATCTTCGACTGCTTGAGGCGAGGAGCCGCTACTAGTCAGCGCCACGGCCGGAACACCTGTGCCTCCTGCAACGCCGGGATAAACAAAAAACTTCGCCCCGGCCGGTGAAGTAGTTACTAGCAGCGCGCTGTTTTTGGCGGGCTCGACGGGAGGGACGGACGCAGGAGTCGGAGCCGGGCTGGATTCCGGGGCGATCTGTAAGCGATCGGGCTGCGCTGCGGTGGCGCCTTTTTTTACTTCCGGAACACCAGGATCCGACGTCCGAAAACTGAAAACCGCGGCCGCTGTGAGTGCGGCAATTCCGCCCACCGCGGCCGCAACGCCTGGACTGATTTTCCGCCACCCTTTCGGCTGCGAGTGCACCAGACGAGCGGTCTTGCCCAGTCCAAGGCGACGCGAGAGTTCCGTGGCTGTGCGCGGGCGCTGCTCAGGTTTTCTCGACAAGCAGGCAGCGATTGCCTCTTCCCAATGCCTCGGCACTGCTTCACCTGTGATCCCGAGCTTTTCCCGCCGCTCGGCGATGGAAGGCGGTTTAACTTCGCGCACCTGCGAGACAACATCGCCGCTGTTGAACGGCGGCTTGCTCGAAAGCAATTCGTAAAGCGTAGCGCCGAGCGCGTAAATATCGTCCGATGCAGCCGGGTCTTCGCCCAGTAGTCGTTGCGGGCTCATATAGTCGAGACACCCGCTCGAGCTGCGTAAACCGCCACCACTCATGGGATCGCGGACCCTGCAGGCGATGCCGAAATCGGTGATCTTCAATTCCATTTGGCCGTTCACCATCAGGTTAGAGGGCTTCAGATCGCGATGGATGATGCGGGCTGAATCGTGCGCGTAAGCAAGGGCATCGCAAAGCGAAGTGACCCAAGGTGCAATTTCATTGACCGAGAAGCATTTCGTTCGTTTCCACTCCCGTAACGCTGAGAGCGTAGCGCCATCCACATACTCCATCGGAATCGCGGCCGTCCCTCCGTCCTCGATGAAGTCAAAAATCCGCACAATATTCGGGTGCGTCAGCGTGAGACTTTCCCGGGTCTCGCGTTTCAGCTCTTCTTTCGCGGACGGGTCAACGCAGACCGGTTCCGGCACGAGTTTCAACGCGACGAGGCGACCGAGGCGATCATCGTGCGCCAGCCAGACGATTCCCATGCTGCCGCGACCCAGAACTTTTTGCAGCGTGAAGTGCTGGAAAAGCTTCGTCCCGCGAACGACGCCCCGCATCGTTTCTCGAAGCTCAGGGTCTTCTTCGGGCACCGGGCCGGGGGGCATAGTCAGATCTCAAAAATCAGAGCGCATTGCCCACGAAGGGGGCCCTTGGCGCGCATTCGGCTAGTTCGTGGAGCATGAACTCATGCGGCCCTCGCCGCCCAGTCTCGATGGTCGGGAACAATTTCCCGCTCGGCCGGGAGAACCTTTTCGCTCGGCCGGCGAAGGATGGCAACCCTGTATTTACCTCGACACGCTTCGGGTGCAGCAAGCGAAGAGTTTTGAAACGATTCTTGACTCGATCGAGCTCGCGGGCCGGTTCGGAGGAGCGAGCTTCTGCTCGCCCATAGACGTGCGGAAGCACGTCCCTCCAGTTAACGCGCTGCCAGAGCGTTCATTTTCGCTGAGTCAATCGCCCTAGAGCGTGTCATGCACCTTTCCTGGCGGCCAAAGGGAGAACGTGGCTTTCGGTCGGGGAGCGCACGCGTCTACGCGTGCTGGTTTCGGCATTCTGCCGAAACGAACTTTCGTAGGCGTACGCTT
>JACDBM010000045.1 GCA_013694945.1 Chthoniobacterales bacterium | reverse complement strand
AGCTGCGCGCGGATCTTCATTGCTTGGGAACATTGAGGGTAAACTACAATGGCAAACTTCCTGGGCGGATTTCGGCGAATCACGTCTTAGTGGAGCGCAGGTCGAAGGTGCAATTCTTTCGACGTGTCCGCGTGCAGAGCATCGAAATCCGTGGGCATATGACGGGCGAAGTAATCGCCGAAACGGTTGTAGTCATTCACCGAAACGCTTCGCTCGATGGGAGCGTCACCGCGAAATCGATTTCGGTCGAGAAAGGAGGCATGTTCTCTGGGCAGTTGATGATCGGCAGTAGCGGCCTCACTCAAGCGGAGCTCTTGCCCGCTCAGAAACCTGCGTCTGCGGAGTCCAAACCCATTTTGCCGCCCGGTTTTGTTCCGCCGCTACGCGCGACCTGAGTCTCGGGTGAATGCAAAAGAAGCAGCTTCCCCGCAGTCCGTATGACCGCCTCGGCGGCTACGTCCATCTACCACGCCTCATTGATAAGGCGAAGCTCCATCGCAAGGGATTGCTGAACGGGTACAACTACAAGACGGTCGGCTTCGACAAGCATCTGCTCGCTTTCCTGAAGTTAAATCCCGATAGTTTCGAGGAAGCTGCGACTCGACTGGAAAAGGACGCCGCCATTTTGGAATGGATCGAGCAAAACGGGGCGAGGCATTCGACCGAGGCTATCGAGGAATGGAACGAGGCGATGATCTCTCGTCATCCTGACACGGCCGTGAAGAAGGCGCGTTTCATTCACTTCTTAAAAGAGGCTGGGGGCGAAGGTCGCGAAGACGTCCGCACCTATTTCGATCTGATTGAGTTCGACGAAGGTCGAAAAAAGTAGCGCACGAGCGCTCCTGGCCCTTAGCGGACGAATTGCTGAAAGAGCAGGTTCGCTTCTTCAAGAGTTTCCTTGCTGCCGATGTCGAACCAGGTCCCTCGAATTTGATAAGTCTTCACCTGCTTCCGTTGGTAGAGCCACTGGATAAAGCGACCGGGTTGATCCGGATTGTTCCCCGCCGCGATGTAGGTCGTGAAGAGCGGCACGACGTGACGGGAAAAGTAATAAAGCGCGATTCCAGTCAACGTGCTCTTTGGCTCCGCCGGCTTTTCCTCGAAGGAAGTGATGATGCCCTCAGCGTCTGTGGTGATCGCGCTGTATTTTTTTATGGCTTCCAGATTGCCGACATCGTAAGTCGCCAGCGTAGCCTCAGAGCTGCGAGCGTGCGCGGCAAACTCGGTGAGCGGCTCGCTGAAGAGATTGTCGCCAGCGACAATGATTAAGTCGTCTCGCGCGAGATCTTCGCGCAGAAGCACCAGGTTAATGTCGCCAATCGCACCCAGCTTATCTGAGTCATCGGTGGAACCATCGTTGATAATCTTGATCCGCAGTTTGCCCGACCGGAGTTGATACGGCTCGGCCCATTTTTGGAAATCTTGCGCGAACTTGTTATTCGTGACGACGTAAACCGTCTCGATTTCCGGTACTGGGGTGAGATTATCGAGCACCCATTCGATCATTGGTTTGCCGGCGACTGCGAGCAAAGGCTTCGCCTTCGTGCGAGTGAGCGGATAGAGGCGAGTGGCGTAACCAGCCGCGAGAATCAACACGTTCATAGATAAAATAACAAAACCTGTCAGCGTGAAGCCAGCCGGGCGTCAGACATTAGTCAAGCAAGGCGGGAGAGCCAGTGCCTTTTTCAGGTGGCGAACGCCGCTTTCTGCAGCCTTTTTTGCACTGCCTCAATTCGCGCCGTGTCTGTGATTTTGGTGCGGCTGATTCCGTCTACCACATAAAACGTGTCGATCGCCGCGCCTTTTTCGGTGCTGATGCGCGACAAAGCAATTGAGACGCGCTCCTCGCCGAGCGCAGAGAGCAGATCGTAGAGCAAGCCAAGCCGGTCCGGCGTTTGGATTTGAAGCAGGGTGTAATGGGGATGCACCCGATTATCGCAGGCAATGGTAGTGGGGAACTCGATCTCAGCGCCTGCCCGCTGCCGGATTCTTCCTCGCGCCTTCTCCAGGAGAGGGCGAAAATCGAAGCTCGCGTCAGTTGATGCGGTCCGGAGTGTTGTTTCGACCAACGCGAAGTCCCGCTCATCCGTTACCGCGCGGCCCTGGAGATCGCAGACGCGGAAAACATCCAGGACCACGTTGTCCCCGCGCGTGTAGATATCGGCACTCAGGATGTTCAGCGGAACGACAGAGAGGGATCCGGCGATCTTCGCCAGAAGGTGCTGACCATCCCACGTGCAGAAGGAGACGGTGCTGTGACCCTGCTGCGGGAATGCTTCCCATTGCACCGCAGTTGTCAGCACGGGAGCGTCAGACTGAAAAAGTTGCGTCAGAAAGCGCCGGAAGAGTGCGACGTGTGATGCAATCTCGTCCACCCCGAAAGCGCGGAAATAGTTGTCCGGCATGAACTCAAAATGTGCCTCAATTTCGCCGCCGCAGTCACCGGGAAAGCGAGCAGCAACGGCGACCTGTAGCAACTCGCGTTCGATCTTCCGCTGCTCGAAGAACACGGCTTGATCGGCGAGATACTGCGAGGTCGCGTGATACAAATGCCAGACGAGCGATTCCTTCCAATCGGACCAGTTTTCGGCGCTCGTTCCCTGACCATCGGCCAAGGTCAACAGCATCAGCGCATCGAGGTTCTTTGAATTGCGGACCAGAGCCGCGAATTCTATCACCGTTTCAGGATCGTCCACGTTTCGCTGCTGCGCCATACTCGAGAGAGTCATATGATGATCCACCAGGAGGGTGAGCGATCTCCTCTGTTCGGAGGTGAGCTGAAGCCGGCTCGCCACCTGCTGCGCGAAGAGGGCGCTGGCTTCGGAGTGCGGTCGTGCACCTATTCCCTTCCCCGTATCGTGGAGAAGTAGCGCGAGATGGAGCAGCAGGGAATCTTCGATCCGCTCGAACAGCTCGCGATACGGCAGCAGCTTCGGATCTGTCGTCGTTTGCAATGCGTCGAGCTTCTCGAGGCAAACGAGCGTATGCTCGTCGGCCGTGTAGCGATGAGAAAATTCGTGCTGCACGAGGCAGGTTAATGATCCGAATTCCGGCAGGTAGCGGCCGAGAAAATCGACGCGATGCATGAGCCGCAACGCAGCTCCAGCCGCGCCTTTCCGCGACAAAATGCGCTTGAAGATTTCTCGCGGAGCGCTCGCATAGCGAAAATTTTTCGTCACGAGCCCCGGATTGCGCGCGAAGGAATCCTCCAGCTCCGGGCTGAGATCCGCCCCGTGCAGTTGCGCCGTTTCGAACGCCTGCATGATCGAACTCGGATCCCGCCGCAGGAGATCGGCCTCCTTCGCGTGGAGCTCGCCATTTCGCACCACAAACTGTCCGAGATCCACTTCCTCGCCGAGTGCCTCTGTGACGAAGGGAAAGAACGGCCGCGCCCCGTTAGAGGAACGTCCCGACGCAAACTGTTCGGTGATTCGCTCCGTTACGCGGAAGATATTCCGCGTGTGACCGTAGTAATCCTTCATCAAGGCTTCACTCAAGGGTGCGTGTCCCTTTTGCGAATACCGCAGACGCTGCGCGATCGTTTCCTGGAAATTCAAATGCAGCACGTCGGCTGCGCGACCATTCACATAAT
>JACDBM010000421.1 GCA_013694945.1 Chthoniobacterales bacterium | reverse complement strand
AATCCGGCGGTTTTGGAATATCATCCACGCGCCGGGACACGAATCTGGAATTGGTATCTCTACGCTTACGGAATCACCAGCCTCTGTTCGTTAGGCGGCGCCTGGCTGGTCCAGCGCTTCCGCGACTCGGAAAGCGCGCGGGTCGTGCCGCGCTTGCTCTACACACTCGGGGCGATCCTAATTTTCCTCCTCCTCAACATCGAGATCGCCGATTACTTCTCCATCGGCCCCACGCTGACCTTCTCGTTCACGGGCAATTTTGCGCGCGATATGACCTACTCCATCGCCTGGGCGCTCTTCGCCTTCGCGCTTTTGCTCGTCGGTATGAATCGGGGACTGCGTTATGTCCGTTACGCCGGACTTGCGCTGCTCATCATCACGTTGCTCAAGTTGTTCCTGCATGATCTCGGGAGCCTGAGCCAGCTCTACCGCATCGGCGCGTTTATTGGCGTCGCTTTGATTCTGATCGTCGCTTCGTTTGTTTATCAACGTTTTCTCGCGCCAAGCGCGAAGACCGAGTGAAGTGGAGACTGGAATCAGGCACGGAGTGATAAGCGGAAAGCACTGGATTTTTGTCTCGCCCGCCTCCCTGCGGTGTCATCCCGAGCCTGCGCAGACGGCGAGGGACCTCCCACAAAGTGCTTGGATCACCCAGGGGGCAGGTGTGCGACTAAACATCCTTGCGCGAGGTCCCTCGGCGCGCTGCGCCAGCCTCGGGATGACCACCAACTTCGGCGAGCGTCATCCCAGCAAAGTTTGTTATCCGCAGATGCGCAGTCGCTCATCGAGCCGCTCTCGTTTTCGGAGCGAGCAAACGGTCCCGACCCACGAGGTAAAGCAGGACGATGAGCACGGTGAATGGAATGAGCGCGAGCAGATTCGCGCTCGGCCCGTGGAAGAATGGATTGTTCGCCGTCGACCATTCTTCGATCCGGGTGCTATAGACGGCGAGGTTTGGGAGACCCTGCATGATTGCGATCACGATGCCGGCAAGGGCGCCCCCCGCAATGTAGCCGGAGGCGAGGAGAACGCCGGAACTCTTGTCACCTTCCGCGGTCAGCTCTTCAGGCGTGAGATCCTTATGGCGGAATTTTTCGCGACGGAGATAACGATCAACCAGCCAGCGGATCATCCCACCGATGAAGATGGGACTCGAGGACGCGAGCGGCAGATACACACCGACGGCAAAAGCGAGCGACGGGATGCCGCTCATCTCCAGGACAATCGCGATCATCACGCCTAACAAGACCAGGCCCCATGGAAGTTCGCGGCTGAGAATGCCTTTGATAATGTAGGACATCAACGTCGCCTTGGGAGCGTCGAATTTTTGCACGGCGCTGCCATCCGGACGCACTCGATGAGTGCCGTTGATGCCGGGATCTACCAGGTATGTAGCCTGGCCCTGCTCATTGACGAGAAAACGCTGCGTGGCACCCCCGGAAGGATCGGGGCGGTGCCAGACGCGATAGCTGTTTTGGTCGCCGACCGCTTGCGGGCCTTTGAGCTTTTCGCTGCCTCCGAGTTGCGCGCTCTCCGCGCGAAGATCGGCGGGGAAGTTGCGCAAAATCCTGTAAGCGATCTGGCCCGCGTCGTTGACGAGATATTCAGCGGGCTCCAGCCCTTCGACCATGGGTTGGGGACCGTTCGGTTGGTTGACGAAGAGCCGAAAATCTTCCGGCGCAGGTTTAACCGTTTCCGCGAACGGCGGAAGCGATGCGGCGGGAACAGTAGCCCGTTCTTTCACGGGCTCGAACGTTGTCGCCGGAACGTAAACAGTGGAGGCATTGTTCAATGTCAGAAGAATCGGACCGAGGATGAGCGCGGAAGCGAAGGCGCCAAGCAGAATGGCGATCTGCTGATGTCGCGGTGTGGCCCCGACCAGGAATCCCGTCTTCAGATCCTGCGAAGTGGTGCCGCCGTTGGAGGAAGCGATGCACACAATTCCTCCGATCGAAAGCGCGGTCACGAAGTAGCTCGGGCCGGTCCAGCCAACGAGAAGAAAAATCAGACAGGTGAGGAGGAGCGTGGCCACGGTCATTCCGGAGATCGGATTGGAGGTCGAGCCTATCTCTCCGGTGAGGCGGGAGGAGACGGTCACAAAAAGGAATCCAAAAGCGACGATCAGAAACGCACCAAAGAGGTTCCATTGCAGGTGCAGTTGCGGAACCGCCATGATGACAGCGATAATCGCGAGGCAACCGCAGATCACAATCTTCATCGAGAGATCCTGATCGGTGCGCGGTGCGCGCTCGCCAGCCCCGTGGCTGCCGCGCAAATCCCGGAGACCGCCCTTTAAGCCATGCCAGATCGTGGGGAGCGATCGGAATAAACTGATGATGCCACCCGCCGCCACCGCGCCGGCGCCGATATACAAAACGTAGGCGCCGCGAATGTCGTTCGGACCCATCTCGCTGATCGGCATTGTTCCGGGAGGCACAACCCCCACCACCTTTTCGCCGAAGAACTTAATCGCCGGGATCAGCACCAAGTAAGCAAGAACGCCGCCGGCACACATAATCGAAGCGATGCGCGGTCCGATGATGTAGCCAACGCCAAGGAGTGCCGGCTCGATTGTGGCGGAAATCGAGCCCGCCTTGAAGGGAGCGCCGAAAACCTTCTCGGGATCGCTCTTCCACCCCTTAAATGCCCCCATCGCGGCCTGGTAAAGAAAACCGATGCCGAATCCGGCGAAGATGATCTTGCCGCCGCTGGCGGTTCTTTCGTCCGGCGCATCCGATGACAGTCGCGCCTCGCCTGGAGCAGCGGCCGCTTTCAGCACCTCTGCGCAGGCCGTCCCCTCCGGGTACTTGAGAATGCCATGTTGATCGACGATCAGCGCGCGTCGCAGCGGGATCATCATCAAAATGCCCAGGAGTCCTCCTAGCGTCGCGACCAGCATCACCCGCGTGATCTCGAGATCGAAGCCGAGGATCATGATCGCCGGCATGGTCACTCCCAGACCGAAGGCAATGGATTCGCCCGCGGATCCAGCCGTCTGCACGATATTGTTTTCCAGGATGGTTGCGTCGCGCATTCCCATCTTTGAAAAGAGCCGGAAGAGCGTAATCGATATCACCGCCACCGGGATGGAGGCGCTCACGGTCAACCCAACTTTCAGAACGAGGTAGAGCGAGGAAGCTCCGAAAACCATCCCGAGCGCGGCGCCAACGATGAGGGTGCGCAGAGTCAGCTCACGCATTTGCGTCGAAGCCGGAATGTAAGGCCGGAAGGAAGCCGCGAGCGGATTCGTCGGCCTGGTTCCGACAATGTCTGGATACTCGTTAGGTGGATTGGCGGGAGTGGACTTGGCCATACGATTTAAGTTCGGATATCAGGGGAGACCCGCGCGCCCGGCGGCCCAACCCGCGTGGGAATCACCAGGGGGCAAGTGACCGGCGTGGAATATCTGCGCGCGCAAAGACGACGCTGTTTGCGCCGAGAGACTTCCCGCCCAGGCTGGCGTTTTCAGGATTGGCGGCCTTCGGGCGCGTGCGCTCGCGGAACGGCTTAGTGTAAATTTACCCGGGGAACAAGTTCGCGATGGCGGGGCGCGCCATCGCCAGCACGCGAGGGCGCGTGCGCTCCCCAGACGCCTCTCACGCTTCAAATGGGACGGGGCCTTAGAACAGGCCGAGCAACTTCAGCACGATGACAATTACAACGATAACTCCGACGATATAGAAGATGTTTCGGTTCATAAGCTCCGCGTGTTAGCAGCGCAGCCGCGCGATGGCGAGATGTTTCGTCATCGATCTTTCCCGAAAAGCGGG
>JACDBM010000392.1 GCA_013694945.1 Chthoniobacterales bacterium | reverse complement strand
GCTGAGACGCGCTCCTACTCGTGGATGGCGGAACGTCTCCAGGTTCCTGGCGCGCGGCGCGCCGTCGGCCGCGCGAATGGCACGAACATGCTTTGTCTGGTCATCCCGTGTCACCGCGTAATCCGCGCAGATGGGACGCTCTGCGGTTACGGCGGCGGACTTTGGCGCAAACGCTGGCTGCTCGATCATGAGCGAAAATTCGCGCCGAAGTAGAGCGGGTGTCGGGTCGATTCGGGAAGCGAGCATCGCAGGCTCACGTCAGACACAAGCCACACCGCTGCTCCGCCAGCCATCCCGCACCGTCACATGATGCGCAGCCCACGCCGACCATGCGGAGCTCGCCCAACTTCGGACAATTGCGACATGCTCCGCAGCCGTTCGCGCGGCGTGCACATTCGCCACTGTGATCGGCCCCATTGTCTCTGGTGGCGCAAGCCAAGCAAATCTACGCTTGTCCTTCGCTGCCGCGCTTATGCCTTCTGTGGCCGTGCCGAGCTCAACCCCGCGCTCCAGGAGCAGGCACAAGCTGATCAGATGCAGTGCGACTGATTGGATGCTCTGAGCGGACGGCCGGCCAGGATGCTGGACCGCGTACGCATCAATCGTCAATTGCCCCGCTCCTGCGTAGTTCGCGTTGGTGTATTGGCGTGCGAGCACTTCGCCGTAGGTAGCCCAGCAGCCGGTTGACGACGCCATGTAGCGATGGGTCGGACCTTCGATCTTCGGGAATAATCCGCCGCAGCCAAAACAGCGGATGAGATCAACGCGCCCATTTTTCCCCACTTCGCTACGGCTGATTGCGAACCACGGCGCCATCCTTCACGACGAAGCGGATTTGGCGCAGGGCGGCCACGTCTCTGGTTGGATCGCCCGCGACTGAGACAAGATCGGCGAGCAAACCAGGGCGGATGCTGCCGCGGTCCGCGAGGTGAAAGACCGCCGCGTTCCCGCTCGTCGCCTGGCGCAGGACCTGGATCGGCGTGAAGCCATATTCATTCACGAGCAACTCCATCTCGAGCGCGTTCTCGCCATGCGTGAAGACGCCCACGTCGCCGCCCATCACGAAAGTCACGCCGGCTTCGCGTGCCGCTTTCATGCTCGCGCGTTTTTGCGCAATCGCCGGCGGATCGGGATCCATTCCTTTTTTCCACCCGCGATAACGAGCGACCGAATCACCTGCCGCGACCGTCGGACAAAGCGCCACGCCTTTCTGCTTCATCAGCCGAAAGACCTCGGGCGTACCTTCATCACCATGTTCGATCGTCTCTGCGCCGGCATTGATCGCGCGGCGCATTCCTTCCGGCGTGGTCGCATGTGCCACGACCGGCCGGCCCGCAGCGCGCGCCGTCTGCACGATGGCGTTTAGTTCCTCCTGCGAAAAGGTCGGACGCGAGGGCTCATCTTTACCCCAGCGGTAATCGGCATAAACCTTCACAACATCGGCACCTTTGCCGATTTGCTCGCGTGTCACTCGCGTCACTTCTTCGAGCCCGCTGGCCTCCTGCGCGCCTTGCGGCACATCAAGACCGGTCGAGCGTTTGGGCCCGTAGCTGCCCGTCGCGACGATCGCGCGCGTGGCAACAAGCAGCCGCGGTCCCGGGATGATCCCCGAATCAATCGCCTGCTTCAATCCGACATCCGCGTAGCCCGCGCCCTCGGTCCCAAGGTCTCGCGCCGTAGTGAAGCCCGCCTCCAGTGTCCGGCGCGCATGCACCGTCGCGCGCGCCGTGCGCAACGCGAGCGACTCGTCCATCACCTGCTCATTCCAGCTCGTCTCGTTGTACGGATGCAGAAACATGTGCGAATGGCCGTCGATCATCCCCGGCATCAGCGTCTGGCCCGGCAGGTCAACCGTCCTCGCATTCGCTGGCGCGGACACTTCTGTGGACGTCCCCGATGCCGCGACCTTGTTGCCGGCCACGAGAACGACCCAGTCAGGATGCATCTCCTGTCCGTCAAAAACGGCCGCCGGGCGCAGCAGAATTGATTCCTCAGCCGAAATCACCCCGGCTCCGAGAAGCGACCAGATAAGAAGCAATTTCGCCGACAGACTACTGCAAATTCTCACAAACTTTGATTCTCTTCTTGAAGTGAGTCCGAGGACGAGGACCGGCGGCGGACGCGCTCCCGCAAAGTATAGCGCGCCAATTTACGAAACGCGACGGGCTGCTATCTGTTATGGGCTTGAAGCAATTCACAATTTTCCTCCTGACCGTGCTCCCTGGGGTCGCAGCCTTCGGGCAAGAGGCACCGAGTCCTGCGCCTGCTGCCGTCGAAGAAACGATTGTGCCGACGTACGAGACGCAGAAGCTCGCGCGCGCCTACGTGCTCGATATTCCCGCGCCCCGCGGACAGATTGTCGATCGGAATGGCGTGCCACTGGCGCAAAATCGACTGAGTCATAATCTCGCCTTCACCTTCCCGACCCCGCTGGAGTTTGCCGATGCGGATGTCCTCAATTTCGCGCGGGAGAAAATTCAAGCCGCCGAGAAGCTGCTGGGCCGGCCGCTCAAGATTCCCGACGAGCTGATCCTGCGGCATTATCGGAACCGGGGGATTCTGCCGTTCGAGATCGCGCAAAATCTCACGGACGCGCAGTCGGACCAGCTGAAAGGGAAATTGCCCGCGGGAATGCAACTGCGTCCGATCTATGTGCGCGTGTATCCCAATGGAAAAACGGCCGGCCATATTATCGGCTATAGCGGCAAAACGGGACGCAATCCGGATGGCATCATCGACAATCACGAGGTCCTCTGGCCGGAAACGGAGGGAAGGGATGGGCTTGAGCAAACGTTCAACACCATGCTGACGGGTCAGCACGGCGAATACAAAATCACCTTCGATAAAGATGGGCGAAAGACGTCCGAGAAAATCGTCACGCCGCCGGTCCCGGGATACACCGTTGTGACGACGCTCGATCTCCGGTTGCAAGATCTGGCGGAGAAGGCGCTCGAGGCGAAAGCGAAACGCGGCGCGATTGTGATCATCGAGCCGAATAGCGGCGACATCCTGGC
>JACDBM010000369.1 GCA_013694945.1 Chthoniobacterales bacterium | reverse complement strand
GCACGATGACAATTACAACGATAACTCCGACGATATAGAAGATGTTTCGGTTCATAAGCTCCGCGTGTTAGCAGCGCAGCCGCGCGATGGCGAGATGTTTCGTCATCGATCTTTCCCGAAAAGCGGGGCCCAGGCTGGCGGCGCCTCAATTCTTTCCTTCTTTGCCCCAGATTTTCTCCAGGAACGCGACTCGACCGGAGCCGACGTGGTATGCCTCGTAGGCCGCCTTATTCTTCAGGTAATATTTCTGATGATACTCTTCTGCCGGATAAAAATGGCGTCACCGGCAGAATCTCGGTGACGATTGGCTTCTGAAACTTGCCTGATTTGCCGAGCGCATCCTTCGAACCTTCCGCTGCCGTTTTTTCTTCGTCATTTGCCACGTAGATCGCCGCCTGATAACTCAAGCCGATGTCTGCGAACTGGCCATTTGCCTGTGTCGGATTGATCTGCCGCCAGAAAATGTCGAGCAACTTGTCGTAGGTGATTTGCGCCGGATCGTAGGTCACTGCGATGGCTTCGCGGTGTTGCGTCTTGTGTCCTGAGACGGCGCTGTAGTTTGCGTCCGACTCTTTCCCGCCGGTGTAACCGACCAGGGTCTTCACGACCCCTTTTGCGTAGTCAAGGGCCGGTTGCATGCACCAGAAACATCCGCCCGCGAAGATGGCGGTGCGGGTGGGCGCGGGGGAAGTTTCCTGCGCGGGAGCGAAGGGCGCGGCCAGTCCGCAGAGAGCGAGGAGGAGCAAAAGAGTTTTAGGCATACAGGTGGAGTTTTTTGTGAGTGAAGTATTCCGGTTATTCGACGCCGCACCCGATGCGGTTGCTCTTCCGTGATTTCATGCGCAAGGATGTCTACCGATGCGAACGAACACGAGAAGCTTTCTCGGAGCCGAAGTCGAGCTCGAGAGCGTCCTCGTCCCGCTCGACCTGGTCAGCGTCTTCGGTCGCTTAGCTCCGGTCGAAGTCGATTTTGGTAGCGGCGATGGGAGTTTCCTCGTCGCGCTGGCCGAGCGGAGTCCGGAGCGAGACTTCCTCGGTGTCGAAAAATTGCCGGGCCGTTTTCAAAGCGGTTGCCGAAGGATTGGAGCGCGGGGACTTTCGAACGCCCGCATTTTGCAGCTGGAGATTTCACACGCGCTTTATCTTCTGCCGCGCGGCTCAATCGATGTTTTCTATCTGCTCTTTCCCGATCCCTGGCCGAAACGCCGCCACCAGCTCCGGCGCGTCGTGACGACGGAATTCCTGCGAGCGGTTGCGCGCGCGCTCAAGAGCCATGGTGCCGTTCGGATCAAAACCGATCAGGAAGATTACTTCGCCGCGATGCAGCGGACTCTGCGCGACGCGCCGGAGTTAAATGCGATCGTGGAAGATGGAGAGGCGGCTCTGCCTCAAACGACTTTCGAAAAACGATTCCTGCAAGCCGGCGCGCCCATTTACCGGCTCGAGCTACGGAAAACGGTGGCGAATGGCTGATTCTCTAGCGTGTCGCATGCTCGTCCTCGCGTTGCGCGAGAGATTTGGTAGCGCACGCTTGTAGCGTGCTGGTAATCGCATTCTGCGATTACAAACTTGTTGCAGGCGTGCGATTTCAGTCGCGCGTCGAGCCGTTCCGCGGTCGAAACTCCTTTCTACCGACGGCGCTCCCTGTCGCCGCTGGTGGGTTATGTCGCGGCCGGGATTCTCACATACCCACGAAAGTTCGTCGCCGCAGAATACGGCGACCAACACGCTGAAAACGTCCCCTACCCAAGACTCATGACTTCTGAGCGTTGGCAACTATTCACCTCGCTGGGCTGCGAAATGTTTCCTTCTCCAGATACGGCTTTGCTTCCCAATGATCGCGAAAGAAACGCAGCGTGACCGCGCCGGTACGATCCTGCCGGAAGAGTTTGATCTGGCGAGCGGCGACAGCGGCTTCCCATTCTTCTTTCACGGTCTCGTTCTGGGGAAACGCCGCCGAGGAAGCGATGATCGCGGCTGGTCGGACGCGGTCCAGAAACTCCAACGAGCCTGAGACGCCGGAGTGATGCTGGCCTTTGATCAAAATGTCGCTGCGAAGGTCTGCATCTCTGGCAAGAAGGAAGCGTTCGGTCGCCTCGCCGCTGTCGGACACCAAGAGCACGCGCCAGCGTCCAGCGATCGTCAGTTGCACAACGAGCGCCTGGTCGTCGGCATTTGAGGCTCGATACTCTGCCGGGGGGAACAGCACTCGATCGACTACATCTCCGCCGACATTCCATTGTTCGCCGGCCGCGCAGAGTTTACGCGCAAAATGGATCTCTTCGAGATGTGCAATGAGATCCTTGTGCACGCGGGAGCGATCAGGTGCCGCGGTGTCGAGCAGCACGCCGGGCCGAAACGCGCGCAGCAGTGCGGCCGTCGCGCCCATGTGCGCTGCATCACCGTGCGAGAGCACAAGACCGTCGAGGCGATTGATGCCGCGCGAGCGAAGATACGGGCGCACGATGCGCTTGAAATCGCGCGCCGCTCCTGAATCGAAGAGCCAGTCGCTCCGGCCCGTTCGCAAGTGCACGGCCGCGCCCATCCCGACGTCCAGCGCGGTCATCTCGGCCCGTGCTCCTGTCGGCCAATGTGGCAGCTCAAGGTAGAAATGACCGGCCGGCGCGCGCGCGAATAGTCCCACCGCGGAGAGAATCGCCGCCGCCAGACTCCAGTTCGCGTTGTTGAAAATCACTGCGAGCCAGGGCGCGAAGGGAATCACCAGAAGAGACATCAGTCCTACGGCGAGAACGAAGAACGCGATCGGAACAACCACGAGATTTGCGAGCAGCGACACCGGAGTGACGAGGTAGAAATATGGCAGAATGAGCGGCAGCGAGCCGAGCCAGGCCGCGAGCGAGACAGATGCGCCTCGAGCGATCGCGCCCCAACTCCATTGCCAGGATCGTTCGGGCCGGC
>JACDBM010000302.1 GCA_013694945.1 Chthoniobacterales bacterium | reverse complement strand
AGGATCCGGATCTCCGCTTTCTCATCGGTGACTCGATCGCGCCCGATCTTCAGCGGATACGGCAGGTGCTCCGGCTGTGGCCCTGGGATCGTGTTGTACTGGTAAATTACGACGCCACCATTCCTTGCGTAGGCGAGCAGCTCCGGAAACCAGGTCGCCACGCGCGCCGGGTGCACGTTTGCCGCGCGCACGCCCACGACGATCGCATCAAAGGAGGCGAGGTTCTCCGCCTTCACCTCTCCATCCGCCAAGATTTTAACGTCCGACCCGATTTCATGCAGGCTCTCCGGGATTGCGTCGCCAGCTCCAGGGAGATAACCGATCCGCTTGGCTTTGTTCTCGATCTTCGCGCGAACAATCCGCGCTTGAGTCGGAGAGATCAGCGTTTGCAGTTCAATGTGTGGGTATTCGATGCGTTGCCTGCTGTACGCCATGCGGGTCTCGCCGCCCGAAGCACTCAGCACGGCGCGAAGCGTCCCCTCACCTTCCGCAGCCGGGGGCGTGATGTGGAAGGTGCAAGTTGTCTCGCTTTCCGACCCATGGAGATCTACCGGGGCTGACGCAGGTTCGATCTTCCAGCCGGCAGGAGCTTCCAGAGCTACGGTGGTTTTCACATTCTCGGCAGAAGCGATCACTCGAACGTCCAGCCTTTTCGGTTCCTGATTGCCGAAAACGAAAACAGGTCTCGGAAGATCAACAAACGCAGCCGGCGCGATCACAAGAGATCGGCTGACTTCGCCTTCGACACGATCCAGTTTGCGAAACCGCGGCTCCAGATTGTAAGTGATTTCCTGGTCAGCGACCTGCACAGTCACTTCGACCGGAAACGCAGGCAGGCTTTCGGCCCGACCAATTAGCGTCTGGTCTCCCACTGCGAACGTCCCGAGACTGCCCGGTTCCCGCAGCCAATACGGCTGAGAAAATGGAATGTTCTCCGACAACTTAAGGGGGAATTTTCTTGTGAGAAGCTCGAGGGCGGGCAAGGCCGCATTGACTGAGGTCACCTCTCCGCTCGCGACCCGCACCGAGCTGAATTGCACCGGAACGTCGGAGCGATTGATCGCTTCGATCTGGACGTTGAGCGTGTCGCCGGGTTGCGCTGCCTCTCTTTCCGTAACGGCTTCGAAATGCAGACCGAGGCAGGCGGCAATGATGTTATCGGTTTGTGTGAGCTTCTCGCGCATCCAAAAGTCTTTGCCGTTTTCGCTTAACGACTTCCGCAGTTCAACTAGAGCGGGGACCGAGGCAGCGGGACTAGCCATGTCGTAATTGCCGATGATGGCGCAGATTTTTTCCTCGATGCCCGCTGCCTTCCGGACGCGGGACCAGGTTGTGTCGATCCCGCTAAAGAGATTCCCCTCCTCCGCGGGCGAGCCATCGAGCAGTTTGAAATACTCCTTCTGCGCATCGCGTTCGATGCTCACCCCGAAGCCCTGGCTTTTGTGCATGGTGCGGCTCGCAGCCGCAATCTCTCCATACGATTTGCCGAGGAGAGGCTGATAGGCGCCGGCCTCGATGCTAATTAACCCGGTGGAGTCGAATGGTTGATTGCGCGCGCGAAAGAAGAACTGCGAGGTGTTCCAGAGCAGCCGCGCGGCTTGCCAGGGCTCGACGAACTTCAACTGCTCGGGAAACCGCTGCGGATCCGCGGCGGCACGAAACGCTTCCTGCGCCAGTTGTGCCGAGGCGGTATGATGCCCATGCGTGAAGTCATCTTCCAACGAAAAGCGCGTCACGATCACGTCTGGCCGAAATTGGCGGATTACCCAGACGACGTCCGCCAGAATTTTGCCGCGATCCCAAATCCGCAGCGTTTCGCCGACAGATTTCGAATAGCCAAAGTCGTTCGCGCGGGTGAAGAATTGCCGGCCGTGATCGGTGCGCCGTGCGGCGAGCAGTTCCTGCGTGCGGATGACACCGAGCTGCTCGCGCAACTCCGGGCCGATAAGATTTTGCCCGCCGTCTCCGCGCGTCACCGAAAGATACGCTGACTCGTAAAGCGTGCCATTCGCCCAAAACGAAATCAGCCCTGTGTTTTCATCATCGGGATGCGCCGCGACGTAGAGCACACGGCCAAGCACATTGAGCTTTTCGAGCGCGAGCCGGATTTCCGCGGCATTCATAGCAGGAAGATCTTCAGCACCATGCGTCGTCGATGCCGAAGCAACTGCTTGGGTAGCCAGCACGAAAACCAGGCTTGTTATCTTAAGCCGCGCAGACAGCGAAGGGCCTCCCGTGTTCGCGCGGCGACAGAGAATCTGACGAGCCGTCGCTTCGAAATCCACGTGTTGAACTTTTGAACTTCAGCGGCTTTTTGTGAAATCCCTCGCTCCGAAAGCTTTCGGGACTCGAGATGACAGATCACACATCGAGCGCTCGGGGGAAGTTCCTCACTTCGAGCTATCGATTATTTGCTGAGCGTTTTGAATGGCGGACTCGTCCGGCTCTTTGTCGGCCCGGAGAATCTCGATCGTTTTCTGCGCGGACGCCGTGGCCTCTTTCTTGTTCCCGAGTTTCGCTTGAATCTGCGCTTTTTTGAAATGCATGAAATAGGCGTCCGGGTTCTTCGCGAGAGCCTGATCTATCCACTTCGCCGCCTGGCTCATGTCTTTATTGTTGTCGTAATAGAAGCTCGCCGCCTGATAAGCGACGCGCGGGTCGAGTGGCGTTGTTCCTTTCGCCGCTGCTTCGAGCTTGCTGCTCACCTGTTCCACATCATCTGTCGCTAGCTGCACAGGCACGCGCGTCTCATCCCAATCAAGGTGGAGAGTCGCCGACGCTCCTTTCACATCGGCCAAACCGATGGTGAATGTCTCGACGACAGCAGACAGAGATATTGGTTTCGCCGTGATCCGCGCTGCGTCGTTCTCCTGCTTGTAATCGGCCGCGCTTTGGACTTTGGCGTCCTTCGAGAGGACAATGATCCACTCGGTTGCGTTTGGGATGGTGAAGAGCGCGTACTCGCCGGCCGGAACCTCTTTGTCTCCTAGCTTCACCGTATCACTGAATCTGATCTTCGTCGGCGCGTCGGCGCCGGTTCGCCAGAGCTTTCCGAACGGGACTAGCCCACCGAAAATTTCGCGGTTGTTCTTGTTCGGCCGCGAGTAGTCGATCTCGATATTGGTCAGACCGACCCGCTGCTTGAGTGTCCCTCTTTGACTAACATCCGGGAACTCGATTTTCTCCTGAGCAAAAGTGATTGCCGAAGGCGCGGTGAGCGTAAGGGCGGCGACAGTAAGTGAGACAAAGTGGAAACGTAGTTGGCGCATAGGTGGCGGGAAGATACCGCACCGGCGCCAGAATCAAATCGCGGCTCGACCGCGACCAGCTTATGCGCTTGCGCGTTCCTCACTCGCGTCGCGCACTGCGATCTTTACGCAACACTGAATTACTGCCAGAAGGCGATGCGCGCGGTAACTTCACTTCGTGCCGCTGGTCCTCTTCGCCATTGTCTTGCTCCTGCCCTTGGCCTTCGTCGTATTGCTGCCGCTCTCGATTGTACAACGCTATCGCGTCGGCACGGCCCGACGGCGTGCGCGAGGGTGGGTGGCCACGCTCAATGTGGTCCTCATCGGCTTCTCCACCGCGCTCTTCCTGCTGGCCGCTGCGATCGTGAACGCGTGGGTTGCCGATACATTTTTCTACGGAGTTGCGGGCGTCTTGGGAGGAGGCGGACTTGGCCTGCTCGGATTAAAATTGACCCGGTGGGAGGCGACAGCCCGCGCGTTGCACTACACGCCTAATCGTCCGCTCGTCCTGATCATCACACTCGCGATCATGGCGCGACTGTTATACGGGTTCTGGCGCGCCTGGCGGGCGTGGCACGAGGCTGAGTCCGGTGGCTCGTGGCTCGCCACCTCAGGCGCCGCTGGTTCATTGGCGGTCGGCGCTGTCGTTCTCGGATACTATTTCGTCTACTGGACGGGCGTAGCGCGCCGCCTGAAGCGCAATGCGAATCAATAGCACCAATCTGTTAGGCCTCCGGCGCTCGGGTGAGCTGTTCCGGAAAAACCAGGGTCACGGTTGTTCCGTGTCCGGCCACGCTGCGCACCTCCGCCGTTCCGCCATGGAGTTCTGAGATCGACTTCACCAAAGCGAGACCGAGTCCCGTTCCTTGCGAACTCCGCGAGGAATCGGCACGATAGAAACGGTCAAACACGTGCGGAAGGTGCGCTGATGGTATCCCCGGTCCATTATCTGCGACGGAAATTTCGCAGTGAGCGTTGCGTTTTGCGACCGCGATTGCAATCCGTCCGCCTCGCGGCGTGAAACGAAGCGCATTGTCCAATAAATTGCTCACCGCTCGACCGAACAAAACCGGATCGGCAAACACCTCACCCTTTCCGGCGCAGGCAATCTTGACCTCTCGCTCTTCCGCCATCGTCTGGTAAAATCCGACGATCTTTTCCAGGCTGGCGCGGCCATCAAAACAAATCCGATCCAGCTGTCCCTCCGCAGCATCTGCGCGCGCAAGAAAAAGCATTTTATCAATGACGCCGGCCAGCCTTTCGCATTCGGCGACATTCGACTCCAGAACCGCGCGGTACTCGTCAGCGCTGCGGGGCCGGGTCAACGCCACTTCTGCCTCGCCCCGGAGGTTCGCAATCGGCGTTCGAAGTTCATGGGCGAGATCGGCCGAGAATTGAGAGAGCCGCCTGAAGGAACCTTCGAGGCGTTCGAGCATCTCGGCGAAAGCACGTGCCAGCGGCCGGAGCTCGCGCGGCCAACCCGTTGGCGGCACGCGTTCGTGCAGATGTTCCGGTCCGATCCGCTCGAAAGAGCGCGTCATCTCCGCCAAAGGTCGCAATCCCCGTTTGGTCACAATCCGCGCAATGACCGCCGAGGCCGCGATCCCGCCGACAAGAACTCCACCCAGGAGCAAGCCAAAGTGTTTCGTGAACTCCTCATCCGCGGAACGGTCTTGGGCCACTTCGATCGTGTAGTTCTGGCCACCGACTGTCTGATTTAGGGAAACCACCGCTAGCATCTTGCCGTCGCGACGATAAGTAGCCACGTTACCCGATCTCTCCGCAACGCTCGCCTCTCCGAGTATCGCATCGATCCCTGGTGTCTTTGCAACGGAGGTGCCACTGGAGTCGATCACCCGCACCCAATAAGTGATCCGGTCCCCGGCCTGTGAAGTTTTCAGCTCTTGATCGAGCGCTCCCGCTCCGCCTGCGTTCTCCAGTTGCGCGCGAACAGCCGAAACCTTGTCAGCGAGAACCGCGTTGTCCTCCGCGACGGCGTGTTGGACAACAAGCCAATACAAAATCCCCAATCCGGCGGAGAGCAACACCGCCGCCGCGACCGTGAAGAGCAGGACGAGCTCTGCCGAAATCGAGCGCGCTTCAATCGCTGTTGAGGGCATAGCCGACACCCCGAACTGTGTGGACCAGCTTGGTCTCGAATGGATCGTCCACCTTTGCGCGCAGACGCCGCACCACCACGTCGACGACATTGGTGTCCGGCTCGAACTCCAAATCCCAAACGTGTTCGACGATCTGACGGCGAGAAACCACTTCACCCTTTGAGCGCGCGAGATGCGCGAGGAGGAGAAATTCTTTGGGTGTCAAATTTAACGCGACGCCGGAACGGACGGCTTTGTTCCGTTTCGTATCGATCTCCAAATCGGCGATGCGCAATTCCTCGCTCTTCAGTTCCGGAGAACGCCGTAACAACGAACGGACGCGAGCCATCAGTTCTGAAAACGCGAATGGCTTAACAAGGTAATCGTCAGCCCCGAGCTCGAGGCCTTTCACGCGATCTCGGACGTTGTCGCGGGCGGTGAGAAAAAGAATAGGGGTTTGTATCCCCGCTCGGCGTAACTCCTGCACAATTGTCCATCCGTCTTTCCCCGGCAACATGACGTCTACGATCAGGAGATCGAAACGCTCATGGCGTGCCATTTCCAGGCCAGCGGGGCCGTCCGCGGCCGTGTCGACGGTAAATCCTCCCTCCTGTAGTCCTTTCGTGAGAAAGGCGACGGTTTTCTTTTCGTCTTCAATCAGCAGGATACGCATCTCGCGAAGAATAGGGGG
>JACDBM010000225.1 GCA_013694945.1 Chthoniobacterales bacterium | reverse complement strand
GTCGGCCGCCGAACGGACCGCTTATGGGTTCGACGCTTCGGTCCGCTTCGGGCCATTCGATTTCGTCGGCGAGTACCTGAGCGAACGCGTCGGGACGCGCACAGTCAACGGCGTCGCGCCATCGTTTTCTGGCTTTCGCGCCGACGACTATTACTGCAAGGCAGTTACTTTGTCCTTCCGAAAAAGCTCCAGCTCGTGACCAAGTGGGAGAGCTTCGATCCGGGACAATCCAGCGCTGACGAAATCCGATCCATCACAGGCGGAGTGAATTACTCCATCAAAAAAGGCGACGAGATCAAGCTGCTCGCCCATTACATCCACACCTGGTCGGATTTTCGCGAAAATAATCCGGCGTTCGAGCAATCCGAATTCGACGAGGTCATTGTGCGGCTTCAGGTCATGTTTTAAATCGAACTTTATGGAACAAAGCATCCGCAATCAGCTTCCCGGCACGATCAAGAGCATCCTTTCCGACAAAGTTCTCAGCGAGGTCATTGTCGAGACGAGCATCGGCGATGTTGCGTCAGTCATCACCACCCGCTCGGTCGAGGAGATGAAACTCAAGAACGGCGACGAAGTCTTTGTTCTCGTAAAGGCGACCAACGTCTCATTACGCAAGGGCTCCTAAGTCATGAGCATACCAGCTTTTTGCACACGCTTCGCCATTGTCGCTGCGCTGATATATACTGGACCGGCGACAGCGCGCGCGGAGGAAGGGAAGGCGGAAATCGTTATCGCAGCCGCTTCCGATTTAAAGTTTGCCCTCGATGAGGTGATCGCCGAATTCGAGAAGCAGGAGCCGCGATTTGTCGGAAAACCGACCTATGGTTCATCGGGCAACTTCTTCGCGCAGATCGACAATGGCGCACCGTTCGACCTCTTCCTTTCTGCCGATGTGAAGTTTCCGCAGCAGTTGGTGGAACGGAAGAACGCGGTGCAGGAGAGCTTGTTTCTCTATGCGGTGGGACGGTTGGTTGTTTGGGTTCCGAGGACATCGCAAATCGATGTCGAGAAACGGGGCGCCGACGCGTTACGTGATCCCTCGATCCGAAAGATCGCGATCGCTAATCCCGAGCATGCGCCCTATGGAGCGGCCGCGGTGGCCGCGCTGAAGAAGCTTGGTCTTCACGATGAGGTCCAGGGCAAGTTTGTCCTCGGCGAGAACATCGCGCAGACCGCGCAATTCGTAGAATCCGGCGCGGCGGACATCGGTATCATCGCGCTCTCGCTCGCAACCGCGCCAAAGATGAAAAGCGAGGGACGCTATTGGGAGATTCCGCTCGACGCTTTTCCGCGCCTCGAGCAAGGCGGTGTGGTGCTCGCCGGCGCGAAGCAGAAGGAAGGTGCCGAGCTGCTCCGCAAGATGATCACCTCTCCGCGCGGCCATGAAATCTTGCAGCGCTACGGTTTCATCTTGCCCGACGAAAAGAAGTGATGGACTGGACGGCGCTCGCGCTTACGGCGCGCCTTTCCGCCGCGACTGCGATGGTGCTGCTCGTCGTCGGCCTCCCGTTGGCTTACTGGCTGGCCAGCACACGCTGGCGTGGACGAATATTCATCGAGGCGATCGTAGCCCTACCCCTGGTGCTGCCACCAACCGTGCTCGGGTTTTACGTTCTCCTGGCACTTGGTCCGAAAAGCCCGGTTGGGCAATGGTATGAAGCGATCGCCGGGCATCTCTTGCCGTTCTCGTTCGAAGGGCTCTTGATCGCATCGGCGCTCTACAGCTTTCCTTTTGCGGTCCAACCGTTCACCGCGGCTTTTCGCGGAGTTAATCATCGACTCTTGGAAGCATCGTGGTGCCTCGGGGCATCGCCGCTGCGCACATTTTTTCGCATCACCATCCCGCTCTCCTGGCCGGGTCTGCTCGCCGGTATGGTGCTCAGCTTCGCGCATACCCTGGGCGAGTTTGGTGTGGTCTTGATGGTGGGCGGAAACATCGCCGGCGTCACACGCACGGTCTCGATTTCGATCTACGATCATGTGCAGGGCCTCGATTACGGAGCGGCCGGACGCACTTCGCTCCTGCTCCTCGTCGTCTCCTTCGTCGTGCTGAGTCTCACATACGCGCTCCAGGGGAATTTCCGGCTCGCTATGCCTCGC
>JACDBM010000194.1 GCA_013694945.1 Chthoniobacterales bacterium | reverse complement strand
AGTCGCGTTGATGTTTTCTTTTTCCAGAATTCCATGCGCGCCGACCTCAATCCGCGCCGCGAGGATCCGCTTTCGCTGGGACGCTAATCTGACGCCGGGCTTCTGCTCTGGGGCACGACGCGAGACTCGGCACTCTTCAAACCATGCCTCCCCGTGATTAGTCCCAGCCGATCGGCCGGCCTTTGTTTTCCGTTTCCAGCCCATGCCATTAACGGTTTGAAGTATTCCATCATGGCGCGGGTGGAGAGTTCTTCCCCCGTGGCATCCTTCAGCACCTTTCGCCAATCCTCCGTCGCGCCTTTCGCCATCATATTTTGCAGGAAGGCACCGACCTCCTTGTTGTCAGCGTAGTTACAAGCTTGCGGCGGCTGCTTCAGAATCCTGCGCGCAATGTAATCGTGAAGTTGGAACTTGAAGACCGTGGCGATCGCGTAGCTGTAATAATAAGCCGGCGTGTCGTTGATGTGCGTTTTGGTTGCGGCGTCGCAAAATCCCTCCCCGCGTTCGGACGGTGGTTCCACCCTTGCAAATCACGGACGTATTGCCACCAGCGGGCGTTCCTGCTCGGGCGGAAGGTTGCGCGCGTAGATATCTGCTTCCCAATGCGTCACCGTGCCCGAGCCCCAGAACATGAAGGGGAGCGCTTTACCGGCCACTTCCGCCGCGGCATCGTGCTCCGGCTTGACGTCGGTGACGGCGAGCCATTGCGCTTCACTGATTACCTTAGAAGACCTTTTTAGCCGGCGTTGGCCGAGGAGAGAAAACGATCGGCGCGCTCCTGAATCGGGGAAGCGGCCAAGGCTGAAGTGGCGAGAGCAACGGCAAAGGTCGCAGCCGGAAAAAGGACGGGAATCTGTGGGCGAAACATGGAAAGAGCTGATGGTTTCCCGCGTCGGTTGTGAAGCCGTCTTTTTCGCTGACGGTGGCGACATGTCTGTCGCACTTTTTCGGGTCGCGGCTGCGTTGTGCTTTCTCGCGGTCGGGTTTGGCGCCTTCGGTGCGCACGCACTGAAGAATACACTCCAGGCCAACGGAACGGCTGATATCTGGCACACGGCCGTCCTCTATCACCTCGCGCATGCCGTGGCCCTGATCGCGATCGCGTTTCACGCTGCCAGCAGTCGTGGCGCGTGTTTTCTCCTCATTGCTGGCATCGTCATTTTCAGCGGCAGCCTCTATCTCCTGGCGATCACAAATGCCCGGTGGCTGGGGGCGATTACCCCGATAGGCGGACTTTGTTTTCTCGCCGGTTGGGTCTGGCTGATCATTTTGCCCCCGCGTTAGGAACGTATCTAAGATCCAGAAGCGCGAACAAGAAGGGGCCCGGGGGTAGCGACGACGCTTGTCCGATTCCCTCGGCGACTGCTATTCTCGCGCCTTCGGATGTTCCAGGCTTTGCTCGAGACCCAGAAACCATTGATGACGGTCGGCGCTTTTCTTGCGACGTACTTCGTCACGCTAACGCTCGGCCGACTTCTGAAGCGCCGCACCGGGGTTCGGTTCGGGCTGCTCTTCCAATTCTTTTGTCTAACGCTCGCGTTTTACGCGGCGATCGCTGTCTACGGCGCGGAGACCACCTGGCGCGGTCATCTCGGAGCGCTCCTCGTCCTCCTCGGGGCGGGCATCGTGGTGGCGCTGGTCGATCGCTACTTATGGGATGAATTCTACGAACGCCGACGGCAGACAGTCATCCCGCGGCTCCTTCGGGATTCGGTCGCGCTCCTCATTTTCCTGATTGCCCTTCTCCTGGTCCTGAGCATCGGCTATCAAGCGCAGGCACAGCTGAAAGGATTGCTCGCCGGCTCGGGCGTGGCAGCCATCATCCTCGGCTTCGCCGCGCAAAATCTTCTCAGCGGAATCCTCGCCGGCATGTCGCTCCAGATTGGACGGCCTTACCGGCTCGGGGATTGGCTTAAGGTCGGAGACAGTTACGGCGAAGTCGTCGAGATCAATTGGGGATCGACGCGCTTGCGCACGAATGACGCCATTTACCTCGAGATTCCGAACAACGAGATCGTCCGGCAGACGATCATTAATCTGCATTATCCCACCTCACTGCACGCGATGCGAATCAGCGTGGGCGCCGATTACGGTGTGCCGCCGAACCGCGTGAAAGATGCCCTGATGCGTGCGGCCACTCAGGCTACAGGCGTTCTGCCGGAGCCGGCGCCGAAAGTTTTCCTCAAGGACTTCGCCGATTCCGCCATTACCTACGAGATCAAATTCTGGATCACAAATCACGCCGCTTTCAACGAAATCTGTGACGGAATTCGCACCAACATCTGGTACGAATTCAAGCGTCGTAAAATCGACATCCCCTACCCGATTCAAGTCCAGATTCCCGCGAAGACCGCGGACAGCTCAGCGGAGATGCAG
>JACDBM010000188.1 GCA_013694945.1 Chthoniobacterales bacterium | reverse complement strand
CCCCAACGCTCGATCAGTCGCAGAAGACTGCGTCGCGTGTCCTCGTGGTCTTCGACAAGGAGGATCCGGAGGCGCCGGTGGGTGACAGCGTTCGGAGATGCGGTCGCGCTTTGTGGCAATGCTTTCGCATCCGTCGTGGCAAGCTCCACGGCAAAAGTGGTGCCTTGATCACGTCCCGGGCTCGCGGCCGTGATGGTCCCTCCGTGTGCTTCGATGAGAGCTTTCGAGAGTGCGAGCCCCAGCCCGAGGCCGCCAAAGCGCTGGCTGATCGAGTCATTAGCCTGACCGAAGGGTTCGAAAATTTGCGGGAGCGACTCCGCTTCGATCCCAATGCCGCTATCGCTTATTTCCGCACGTACCATTCCGCGATCAGCGCCGCGCGTGCGGATTGTGATCTGCCCGTCGGGCGGTGTGAACTTGACGGCGTTCTGCAAAAGGTTCCAAAAGGCCTGGAGCAAACGAGGCGCATCCGCATCGACACGATCGTTGGGCGCTCGAAGATCCAACTCGACGAACAGGCGCTTCTTCGAAATGTCGCCTTCGCAGATGCGTTGCGCGTCGTGCAGAATGGGGTGGAGCGCGACCGGCTGCCGCTCCATTCGGAGTTTTCCCTTACTGATCCGCATCACGTCGAGGAGGTCGTCGATGAGCCGGGCCTCCAGCTCGATGTTGCGCCGGATTAGCTCGACCCCATTCGCCAGATTCGGCGGCAGATTCGGCTCCGCAGTCAAGTTCATGATCGTGGCCAGCACCGGGGTGAGGGGCGTGCGCAGTTCGTGCGAGAGCGTTGCGATGAAATGATCTTTGGCGCGATTCGCGAGGCGAGCGGCCTCTTCTGCGCGCACGAGCTCGGTGATATCTGTATTTGTGCCGAACCAGAGCACGACTTTTCCCTGCGAGTCGCGGAACGGCCGCGCGCGGGAGAGATGGACGCGAAACTCCCCGTCGTGGCGCCGGAGCGGAAAGGTGTCTTCCCATGGTTGTTCCTCCGCGAGCGCCGCCTTCCAGTTCGCGACAACGCGCGGCAGTTCCTGTGGATCGTGCACGTTTTGCCAGCCCCAGCCTTCCATCTCCTCGGGCGTCGTGCCGGTGAACTCATGCCAGCGCTGATTGTACCAAAAAATCCACCCGTCTGGGTTCGCCATCCAGGCGAGCTGCGGGATGCTGTCCGCCAGATGCCGAAAGCGCGCTTCGCTCTCCAGGAGTGCGGACTCGTGTTGCTTGCGTTCTGTGATGTCGAGAAAAGTTCCGACACAGGTGACTGCCCGGCGGGCGGAGCCTGTTCCGTCGAAGAAAGCACGTGCGCGCACCCGGATCCAGCGCACCTCCCCATTTGTGCGGACGATCCGCTGCTCGACATCGAACTCATCGGATTCAGTCTTGGGATCGAACGCCTGCGCGACCGCACGCAGAACATCGTCGCGGTCCTCCGAATGAAAGTGCGTCTGGACTTGTGAGAACGTCAGTTGCGCGTTCGGGGGCCAGCCATAGATTTCGCGCGCTTCCTCATTTACGACCACTGCGTCGGTGCGCAGGTCGATCTCGAACGTGCCCATCTGCGCGATTGCGACCGCCAGCTTGAATCTTTCCTCGCCATGCCGAAGCTGCTGGTTCGAGCGGACCAGCTCCTGGGTCCGGCGCACGATCTCCGCCAGATGTCCGGAATGGCCCTGCAACAGCTGCGTTGCCTCTAATCCTAGCGTTCCCTCCTGCTGCGCCTGCACAACTGGCGTCACGTCCTCCGCCCGAAGCATGATAAACGCAATCTCGCCGCCCGGCCCGAAGACGGGCGAGTTGACACAGCTCCAATAACGGTCGTCGACACCACCACCGTGCTCGGAGGAACGTTGAATCGGGTAATGCTGAATGGGCAAAGCATCCGCGCTGCCGGTGGCGAAAACTCGCTCGAGCGAAAGCCGCATGTTGAGAATCGCGTTCCCCGCTGGATCGCCCGGAATCTCCGGAAAGACATCGAAAAGCCTGCGACCGATAAATGACTCGCGCTTGAGCGAAGTCGCTTCCAGATAAGAGTCGCTCACCGCCACGACCTCCAAATCTCCCGGCTTTATTACGACGTACGCGCCCGCGGTAGATTCGAAAAGTGCCCGGTAGTGTGCTCGGTCCTGTTCGGTTTTGGCTACGAAATGCTGAGCCGATTCCGTCAGGGTGCGATCGAAAAAGGCGTGGACGATTGATTCGGCCTGCTTGCGAGGTTCCCCGTTCCAGCCTGGACGCTCGGCGGCAAAGACGGGAATGTGGTCGAGGAAAAGAATGCGCCGAACAATGCTCACCTCACGGAGCAGCTCCGTGAATTTGTAGCCCTGCCACCAACGGTGCTCGCCATGCGAATGCGCGTCCTCGCTCGTATGCTCTCGCGTTTTGCCGCCCCCGCGCAGAGTGTCCGCAAGATCGTCGAAGATGCGCGGTAGGTGGTCGATGAGCTGCTCGTGACTGAGGCGGTCAGCCGAAAGTATTTGCGGATCGCTCCGCACAGCTTCCTCCCACTCGCGCGTGATTTGGTTGCGCCGATCGCACAGGAATTGTGCCAGGGCATTCAGGCTCGCGTCAGGGGACATCCTCAGAGAACCATTCGCAATTCGGAGGAACTTCGGCGCTGTCCGGGGTGGCATCTTTCTTTGTCGCTTCGGCTGAGGGGGCGAAATGGTCTTTCGCGACAGCGGCGCCGGTGCGGTCCTAAGGCAACGCTGTCGCACCGACGGCGGCCAGCTCCGTCTGCAGCTTCTTCTGCCGCTCGTTCAATTCCTTGAGCCGGAGCTGCCAGCGATGCAGTTGGATGCTGTGTTGATTGATGTAGCTGCTGATTTCAGTTCGTTGAGACTCGTTTTCCTTCAGCTGCTGCTGAAGCTCGGAAGCTTTGCGCGCAGCAAAAATACCGGATTCGGTTGCGCCGTTCGGGACCATCGTTGGTTTGCCACACGTCTGACACGGGAGCGTCAATCCGGCGGCTGCGGCATCCACGACCAAAGAACTGGAGCAGTGCTGACAGATGAAAACAACGTCGCTGTTCGTGTGGCTTGGAGCTGAAAACCCGGTCGCACCGTGGGGTTGCATCGGCCATCTAGCCAAGCAGGAGATATGCCGCGGGCGAGACACGATGCCGAGTCGGGGGACGCT
>JACDBM010000184.1 GCA_013694945.1 Chthoniobacterales bacterium | reverse complement strand
GTTCCGCATTTCTAGTGCCATGTATCACTTGAAGCGTGAGAGGCGTCTGGGGAGCGCACGCGCCCTCGCGTGCTGGTTTCGGCGCCTCGCCGAAACGAACTTTCGCGCAACGGCTCGATCTCTATTCCCGGCGGAAACAAGTTCGCGATGGCGAGGCGCGTGCGCTCCCCAGAGCTGGAGCAGCCTCGATTCTTCTACTCCTGTTTCATCTGATACATGCAACTAGCGATTCAAATCCGCTGCGATTTCGGCAAATTCGGCCAGGGCGACTTCGAAATCTTCTACGATCTCAAGGGCGATCACGCCGGGGTCGGGGAGGTTGGCGCTGTCTTCGAAGGCTTTCGTTTTTAAGGCAGAAGATGTCGAACTTAGCGCTGGCAGGGACGCCAGCTCTACGGCGCGAGGCACCGAGAATTTGAGCGTGCCTATGGAAGTCGGGCACGTTCGACAGGCGATCGGACGCTTGTCGCGCTTGATTAGCTCTTCGTAGGTGAAGCTCTTGAAGCGCTCGGTCTCTGTGCGGTCGTGGCGGTTCTTTGGGTTGTAGCAGGCAACAAAATCGTCGAGGTCGCTGCGCTTTAGGGTGTTTTGATCAACGCTGCAGCATCGCCCCTGCGGACTGACATGCGTCAGTCTATGTCGCAGCTGCTCCATTCTTTGAGCGTGACTGCCGTCGCGGAGCGACTTTGTAGGTGTTCCGGAGCTATTCTGCAGAGCCGCCGTCAGGCGGATAGTGCTGGTTGGTTCGCAGGTCGTAGATCCAAGTTCTGGAGTAGTCTGGCACGGCTTATGACTTGGGGATAAACGTCACCGTGCCCGCCTTTACTCGTGGTAGAAGCACTCGG
Source organism: Chthoniobacterales bacterium (assembly GCA_013694945.1). Lineage (GTDB taxonomy): Bacteria > Verrucomicrobiota > Verrucomicrobiia > Chthoniobacterales > UBA10450 > JACCTI01. The sequence goes on along the minus strand of JACDBM010000184.1, from coordinate 5,754 downwards.
ATCGACTCCATGAGCGGACGCGTATCGTCGAGACGATTGCTCTTCGCGCGCAACGCGATCACTGCAATCGCATAGCGCGCGATATTTTGCTGATGCACCATATTTCCATCCATCGTCACGAGCACTTCAAATCCCGCCGCGATTGCTTTCTCGAGCAGTTCGCCGTTCTGAATTCCGGCCCACCCTAATAACGGCACCGATTCGACTTGCTGCTCCGGCAAATCACGTCCCAAATGCCAATCGAGATTCTCTTCCAGGAGAACACGCATTAGCCCGCTGCGAGGACATGCGCTCTGGATTCCTCGAGCAAGGCGATGACCTGCGCGCGCTTCACACTAGGGAAGCCCTCCAGGAATTGCTCGATCGAATCACCCGCTTCCAAATGATCGAACAGGCTCTTCGCCGGCACGCGCGTTCCCGCAAAGACGGGTTCCCCCCCGAGCACTTCAGGATTTTGCGTGACCACGCCGCTCATTCGGAAAACTTTAGGGATATAACGAGCCAAACGCCAGAAGATCGTACATTTAGAATTGCTCTTCCGCGCAGGCATTCACCGGCGCCGCCTTCGAAGAGGACAATCGAGCCGCTGGGAAGCGGTGCGACATGGACAGCGCGGAGCGCTGGGCAGAGTCCAACGAGCGGGCGCGAGGAGTCAACGTTATCCGGAAACACGACCGCGCCGCGTCCGTGCTGCTTGAGATGGTGAAGATGTGCTGGAGGAAAGTGAGCTGTATGCCAGTGCGGCTCGCACTTGCTCGTGCTCGCCCAGAAATCGTCGCGATTGATGATGAGCGACTCTTTCGAAGTCTCGCCCGCTTCGTTGACGATGGTGACGCTGCTAATCTTTCCGAACGGCGATTTTCCAGCACGATGTCTCAAGCTGGAGTTTGTGTGCCCATTAAGCGGTCGAGCACGCCACCGGGCGTGGCGTGAATGATCGTGTGACGGGTGGCGAGGTCGATGACCAGGCGGTTGCGGATTGCGGCGGTTTCTTTCGTTGGACGGCGGATCGCGGAATCGAATGGCCTTATGATAATAACTCTCCCCGCTTGAACTTTGACTGCCACTCGGCCGGTAGCTGGAATGGATCAAGTCCGCGGGCGGGGCAAATGACGATGGGCTGCGGGCCGCGCGGAAAATGCGCAGGCCTTCTTTCTCGACAGCAGTTTGGAAACCGCTGATGACGGCGCGGATTTCGCCGCGCCACCGTTGAGCGAGGTCCATCGCTTCGATGATCTTTGCGCCGGGACAAGCGCGCGAGCAGAGGAGCGCGTTTAATGGTTTATCGAGCAGTCGATTGTTGCCATGGAACGACAATTTGCGGCTGCTTCGGTCGAGCATTGACGGATTGCGCAGGATCATCCGTCTCCTCGTGCAATTCTAAGAAACCTTGGCGCCTGGCAGTGTGAACAACTCGCGCACTTTGCCATTGCCGATCAGGCTCGTGAGAATTTGGAAGAGGGCACGTTCCCCACGCGTCGATGAACTCGCATAACGCGCGGCCTGTCTCCTCGTGTGATTTGGCCCTGTGGCATCGTTTGTTCCACCAAAAGAACAAAGAGCGAAGCATGGCGTAAAGGCGCCGCACAAAAGGTAGAAGTATAACGGAAGAAGTAAGAAGTGAAGTCATAGGGAAAGGCAGAAGGAAGAATTATGAAGTGAAGTCATGACTGCTTTGAGCGGCGTGTTTAATGAGGCAATAGGGGAACGCGCGGGCGCGGGAGGTCAGAAGGCAAAAAGAAGGATTAAGAGGTGAAGTCATTATTGCTTCGACACGGCAGACGCGGACGCCATCACCATTGTAGGGAAACGCGAACTGCATTTGAGCGAGGCGCCGGCGGAGTGTGTCGGGTTGCTCAAGCCACTTCGCGAGCGTCACAGGGACGATGGAAGCGAAGACTAGGCGCGAACGCGGATGCGGATGCGGATGCGGGTCGCGTTCGTCGCGGAAGTGCCGACCGGAAGTGTATTCCTCTTGGAAGCGCCGATCCCACAGTGCTCGGGGGGGGACTTGAACCCCCATGCCTTGCGGCATACGCCCCTCAAACGTACGTGTCTGCCATTTCACCACCCGAGCAGGTGCCTGAGCGGACGGAATTTCCCCGCACGACCTCGCGGGCGCAAGTTGTTTGTCCGCCATCGTCCCCTCGTCCTCCGATTCCTTCTGGCCAGAAGGCGGAGGCGCAGCGATTGCTATCAGAAGCCTTCAACCATGAAAGCGTCATCCACCTTGGGCCGGGACGAGCAGCGGAACGGCGCCCGCAGCTGGGTAAAGCTCGACCTCCATATTCACACTCTGGACGATCGGTTGGACGCGCTCGATTACTGCGCGCATCAGTTGTTGGAACGAGCGCAAGCGCTCGGCTTCGGTGTGCTCGCGATTACTCTGCACGATTCGGTTTTCCAGCGAACCGATGTATTTGAGGATGCCGCGCGCATGGGCATTCTGCTGATTTCCGCGGCGGAAATGCGGATCAATGGTGCGGACATCGTTCTCTTGAACGTGTGCGCACGAGAAGTGGAGGCGTTGCGGAGCTTTGACGATGTCCGCCGGCTGCGCGCAGCGCGCGGTGAATCAATTTTCACGTTTGCGCCGCACCCCTTCTATCTGATGGGCGGCTCGATTGGCGGGAAGCGGCTGGTCGAGAACATCGATTGCTTCGACGCGATCGAGGTCTGCCATTTTCATAAGGGCTGGTTCGATCGGAACCGCCCGGCTCGCATGCTGGCGGCGAAGTTCGCCAGACCACTGCTCGCCACTTCCGATGCCCACCAACTGAGTGCCTTTGGCTCGCACTACACGAGCATTCCCCGGCCCGTGGAGTTGACTGCGGAGAACGTTTTCGCGGCGCTCCGCGAAGGCGAGGGACGCCTAACGAGCCCCCCTTGCAGCTGGAAAGATTTGTGGGGCATTCTGCATTTCATGTTCATCGAGCATCCGATGCGCAAGCGGCAGCGTGGCCATGCCCATGCCGGCTGCGCGCACGGGCCGGCGAGGCCGACGCGAGCAGAGTCTTGAAGGACGGGAGGGAACCTGCGACAAGGTTCCCTGATGAAACGAGTCGCCTGCTTTCTCCTTCTGCTCGCCCTGGCGAGTTCGGGGTGCGGATCGTTCCGCAAGAAATCCAAAACGTCCCCCGCGCAGACGAAGACGAAGGAGCAGGCCACGCCGGGAGAAGAGAATCCCGACCAGGATTTCGCGGCCTTCGTCGGCCGGCTGCGCAAAGTGGTGCGAGCGCGCGACGCCCACGCGCTCGCCGAGATGATGACCCAGGACTTTGCTTATGTCATGGGCGGGACGCCGGAGACGGACCGGAAAGGCGACGGTGTCTTTCAATTTTGGGAGGAGCACGGTCTCTGGCCGGAGCTGGAGGGAATCGTGAATGAGAAGTTTGTGAAGAAAGATGACTTCATGGTGGCGCCACCTCAATTTGCGGATCCCGCGGTCGAATACGAAGGGTATCGCGCCGGTGTGCGCCGCGTGAATGGCAGCTGGAAGTTCGTCTACTTCGTCGGCGGTGAGGCAAAAGTTGAGAGTCTCCAGTTGCGAGGCGAAAATTTGCCCTAGCAGCAAACACGTCCCGCATCTGAGCTCCCAATCTCCATCTCTCGACGCTCCACCCGCTGCGCATTTCGGCCTGCCGCATCGGCCGCCTTTTGTCTTTGTTCGCAAGCTCCTCGCCACGGACCCCGGCGTTGCAGCGGAATGCATGACCTTCTTCGACCCAGAAGACCCGATTTTTGCCGGCCATTTCCCCGGTCATCCCCTCGTGCCGGGCGTGATCCTGACGGAAGCCCTCGCACAAACGGCCGGGATCGCCGCGGCCTCGATTTATCCGGAGAAGGAGCAGCCGCTCTTCCTGCTTTCCGCCATTCGCGGGATGAAATTCCACCGCGCGGCCCGCCCAGGTGAAACCATCCATCTCCGGGCCGACAAATTGGCGCAGGTGGATAATTTGCTCCAGTTTGGCGTCACGGCCACGGTAGACAACGTCACCGTTGCGGAGGGGCAACTCGTGTTGGCAGTGGCAGGACGGAATGCGACCCGCACCGCACGGGAATGAAAACGGATTCCATCCCCTCGTACTCACGCGTGAACGATTCATTCTCAATTTCGAGCGGCAGTCGTCCTGCGACTTGCCCCGCTGATGAAACCGCGTGTCCGCTGCCCATTGGGATCGTTATCCCAGCCTGTAATGAGGAGGCTTGCATCGGCCAGGTTCTCGAAGGGCTGCTGAAGGTGATTGATCCGGCCAGGTATGTCGTCGCGGTAGGTGTGAACGATTCATCCGATCGCACCGCGGAGATCGCGCGGCAGTATCCAGTGCTGGTAACGGAGACTCATTTGCGCGGGTACGGGCACGGTTGCCGCGAGGCGATCGACGTGCTGACGAAGTCCCTGTCGGCGGTCAGTGCTTACATCTTTTTCGCCGGCGATGGCGCGAGCGATCCACGAGACGTGCCGCCGCTTACGCGTGCCTACGAGCAAGGCTACACCATGGTGCTCGGCGCGCGGACTGCCCGCCGGAGCAATTGGCGGGTGATGACGTTATCGCACGTCCTGGCGAATCTCACTCTCGGCCTTTGGTGCACTCTGCTGACGAAACGCTGGTTCACCGATCTCGCGCCGCTACGCCTGATCGATCGCCAGCTTTTCGAGGCGCTGGCGCTCCAGGAGATGACGTTCGGATGGACCATCGAAGCGCAGGTGGGCGCAGCCATCTTCGGTGAAAACATCTGCCAAATTTCCGCAGCGGAGCACCCGCGGCTGGCGGGTGAGCAGAAGGTTTCCGGAGTGACCTGGTGCCGTACCTTTTCCATCGGGTGCCGGATTATGGCGGCGGGATGGCGCGCGCGGCGGCGTTACTGTCACCGGTTCTATTCTGCCGCGAGTGCGGACGAGCTGACGGCGGGAGCGCAAACCAGCGCATGAGGCGTTCTCCAGGTTTTTTTCTAGCGCTCGGTTGCGTGTCGGTTCTGGCGAGTTGCGCCTCGTTTTCCGGCAAACCGCCGCTCCCAAAACACGCCTCCATCGAACAACGCGGCCGAGGCGCGTCGACATCCGATTTCGCCGCGGCCGTGGAGAACGCCGAGATTGTCTATTTCCCGGAAGATCGCGCCGCCTCGGCCGGACAATCGGAGCCAGCCGCGCTCCTCCTTGAGGCTTTCCGAAAATGCGGGAAACCGTTTGCGATCGGGTGGGATTTGATTGATGCCACGCAGCAACAGGCGCTCGACGAGCTTGATGCCAAACCAGCGGACGCGAGAGAAGCTGCGGTTCGCCGCCTGGAGCTGATCGGGAGCGGCCGCGCGCGGGAGTATTGCCGTTCCGTCCTGCGCCAAGGGCGATTGGCTGGTGTCCGTCATCTGGCGCTGCGTTCTCCTGCCGCGCTGCTTGCGAAGCTCTCCACCACAGAGCGGCTCACGCCCGAGGAAGAGCAAATCTTCCCGCGCGGATTCAGGTCGCCGCCCGGCGGCCTGCAAGCATATGCCGAGCGTCTCTCGGCGCGACGTGAGCCGAGCGACGGAAGCGCGGCTGGTTCCTACCGCGCAGAGATGCTGCGCGAGCAGTTTGCGGCAGAAGTCATTGTTCGGCATTTCCGAGGCGCGACCCCAGAGAGCAAGCTGCTCGTCTTCTCCAGCGAAGCTGATCTCGAGATCGGCCGCGGTGTTCCATTTTATGTCGCGCAAAAGCTTAAATTACGTCAGCTCGTCTTCGGCCCTGATGTTCCGGGGAGCGCCGGCGCGAGGCTA
>JACDBM010000179.1 GCA_013694945.1 Chthoniobacterales bacterium | reverse complement strand
CGCGAGAAGATCCCGCCGCTTTAACCGCGATGGAACGAAGCGCAGACGTTCCCGCGTTCAAAGGGCTGCGAGAATCGGATTTGGAAGAGAGCTTTGCCCGCTCGAGCGGCCCGGGCGGTCAGAACGTAAACAAGGTCGCCACGGCGGTGACGCTGCGACATCGCCCCTCGGGCCTGAGCGTGACGGTGCAGGACTCGCGTTCACAGGGCATGAACCGCAAGCTGGCGCGGGCGCGCCTGGCGGCCATGCTCGAGAATCATGAGCACATGTTACGTGCGGCCCGGAAATCCGAGCGTGAAAAGGCGCGCCGGCGGGCCTCGCCGCGTCCACGCGCTTTGAAGCGCCGCATCCTGGAGAGAAAACGGAAGCGTTCCCTCTTGAAGAAACTGCGGGGAACAGTGGGCGAATGAATCTGAAGCGCGGCAAAACGCTGCGATTGGGCGTGATCGGCACTGGCTGGCCCGGGCAGCAGCACGCACGCGTGATGAGCGCCATTCCGGCTGCGCAGCTCTACGCGTGTGCCGACGTCAACGAAGAACGACGGCAACTTTTCGAGGCGACTTACGGGCCGGAGAAAAGTTTCACAGATTATCGCGAACTCCTCGCCGATCCGGAGGTGGCTGCGGTCATGATTTGCCTTCCGAATTTCCTCCATTTCCCCGCGTCGCTTGCCGCCTTGGAGGCGGGGAAACACGTCTTTTGCGAGAAACCGCCGACCTTGAACGCTGCGGAAATGAAGGTGCTGCATGAAGAGGCGAGCAAGCGCGAGCTGATCTATTACTTCGGCCGGCAATTCCGCTTCACACCAGGGATGCGAGCGGCGAAAGAACTGATCGCGACCGGGCGGCTTGGAAGAATTTACCACGCTCAGGCGACATGGGTGCGCTCCCGCGGCATCCCGGCGGGAGTAGGCGGGTGGTTTACGCAAAAGGAGCGCTCCGGTGGTGGGGCGCTGATCGACATCGGCGTGCATGCTCTGGATTCGGCTTGGTATCTCATGGGAACGCCGCAGCCAGTTTCGGTCAGCGCGCAAGTTTACCGGAATTTCGAACACCTCGTGCCTGCGGGCCTCTTTGATGTGGAGGACGCGGCTTACGGGTTCATCCGTTTCGAGGGGGGTGCGGTCGTTTCGCTGGAGACTGCGTGGGCGGGCAATCTGCCCGATGATATTCCCCAGGGGCAATATTTTGGACGCGAGCTGAACAACTCGACGGTCTATGGAACCAAGGGGACGATCCGCCTGAAACCGCTCACATTGTTCGAGGATCAAAATGGTGCCCTCACCACCATCCCAATCGACCTGCCCGACGAGGCTGACAGCTTTGAACTGCAACTGCGCAATTTCCTGGATGCGATCACCGGAAGCGCGCCGCCGATCAACAACGGCGAACAGGCGGTGCAGCTAATGGAGATGCTGGACGCGATCTACGCTTCGAGCAGCCTGGGGCGAGAGGTTCCAATTGCTTGAACCTGCCCTGCAAAACTTTGCCCGAAATACGGCTAACGAGTTGCTCGCCTCCGAATTGAGCTTGGAAATCAACCAACTATGAAAAAACTTATCCTTCTGGCCCCAGTGATGGCGGCCGCGACCATTATCTTAACTTCCTGCACGACTGTCGTGAAAGAACCAGCTGTTTCGACGACCACCACGCAGACGCGCGAAGAAGCTGTCGTGACACGGCCCTCGGCGACCAGCACGACGACCACCCGCTCGACCGGCGGCTACTAAACCGCGCACGAGTTTAACGTGAAAAGGGACACGCTTTGCGTGTCCCTTTTTCTATGTCGTGATGCCAGGGCCAGGGCTGATCTCGGCCTCCGCCTCGACCACCTCCTGGCTCACAACCGGAGCGATCGCCTGGAGCTTCTCCGTCCCGCGCAAGTCCATTAGTTTCACGCCCATTGTGTTTCGGCCCACGGCGCGGATTTCCTTCACACGCGTCCGCACCATCTGACCTTTTGTCGTGATGAGCATCAGTTCGTCCTTGTCCGTCACGGTGAGGGCTCCGACGACGCTCCCAGTCTTCTCTCCCGTTCTCATCGTGATGATCCCTTTGCCGCCGCGCGACTGGCGACGATAATCATCGAACGGCGTGCGTTTGCCGACACCATTCTCACCTGCGACGAGCAGCATCGAATTCGAGTTGACGATGGCGATCGCCACCACCACGTCACCTTTCTCGGGACGAATTCCCCAAACTCCGACCGTATTTCGGCCCTGATCGCGAAGTTGTTCCTCATGAAAGCGCAGGCTGATTCCGTCCTGTGTGATGAGAACGATTTCGTCATTGCCGTTCGTGAGCTTGGCGTCGATGAGACAATCGTCGTCCTCAATTTGGATCGCGATGATGCCGCCTTTCCGCACGTTGCCGTAATCGGAAAGGTTCGACTTTTTGACAATGCCGGAACGCGTCGCGAAAACGATGTGGAGGTTTGGATCCCACGTTTCGTCGACCAGGTTTGCGCCCATGCCGGACTTCTTGGCCTGAACACGGATCGTAGCGGCGATTTTCTCGTCGCTCCGCAGCTCGAGGAGGTTGGCGATTGAACGGCCCTTCGCCGCGCGTCCCATCTCGGGAATTTCATAGACCTTCTCGACATACGCCCGTCCGGATTCCGTGAAGAACATCAGATAGTCGTGGGTCGTGGCGCTGAAGAGATGTTCGATGAAATCTCCGTCTTCCTCTTCCGTCGCCCCTTCCCGTGTCGTCATGCCGATCACGCCCTTGCCGCCGCGCCGCTGCGCCCGAAAGGCACTGACCGCGGTCCGCTTGATAAATCCGCCGTGCGTGATGCTGATGATGCAGCCCTCGTTCGCGATCAGGTCCTCCATGTTGATCTCACCCTCGTCCGGAACGAGTTGCGTGAGCCGTGGAGTGGCGTGTCGAGCGCGCAGATCGCGAAGCTCCTTTTTGATGATCTCGAAGACGCGCGATTCCTTCGCCAGGATGTCGCGCAGGTCCTTGATCGTCGTGATCAGCTCTTTGTATTCCTGGATGATTTTCTCGCGCTCGAGTCCGGTTAGCTGATAAAGGCGCAGGTCGAGGATTTGATTCGTCTGATGCTCGCTGAAAGCATAACGACCTTCCATCAACCGTGCCTCATTCCGGATGAGGATGCCGATTTGCTCCACCTGCCGGCGCGTAAATTCGAAGGCAAGCAACTTCACGCGAGCCTCATCGCGATTGGCGGAGCCGCGGATGATCCGGATGAATTCGTCGAGGTTTGCGAGCGCGATGAGATAACCTTCGAGCGTCTCGGCTCGCTCCTCGGCTTTCCGTAATTCGAAGCGGGTGCGGCGCAGCACGACTTCACGGCGGTGCTCGATATAAGCCGCGTTTGCCTCTTTCAGCGAAAGCAGCTTGGGACGCCCGTGATCGATCGCCAACATCGACGCCGCGAAGGAGCTCTCCATTGCGGTGTGCTTGTAAAGATTGTTGATCACGACCTTCGGGTTGCCGTCACGTTTCAGCTCGATGACCACTCGCGTGTTCTCGTCCGATTCGTCCCGAATCGCGGTGATATCAGTCAGCACCTTCTCATTCACGAGCGCGGCGATCCGCTCCACGAGGGTGGCGCGGTTCACGTTGTAGGGGATCTCCGTGATGACGATCTGCTCACGGTTTCCCTTCAGTTCTTCGACCCCTGCCTTGCCCCGCACCTTCATGCTGCCGCGGCCAGTCTCGAGATACTGGCGGACGCCCGCGAGGCCGAGCAGAGCACAGCCGGTCGGGAAATCCGGGCCCTTCACGAACTTTATTAAGCCATCGAGTGTGATCTCCGGGTCGTCGATCTGCGCACAAATCCCGTCAATCACTTCGCCGAGATTGTGCGGCGGAATGTTCGTCGCCATCCCGACCGCGATGCCGGTGCCGCCGTTGACGAGCAGATTCGGGAAGGCGGACGGGAAAACCGTCGGCTCGGTGCGCGTTTCATCGTAGTTCGGGACAAAGTCCACTGTGTCCTTGTCCATGTCGGTCATGAGCGCGGCGCCGAGGTGCGTCATGCGCGCCTCGGTGTACCGCATCGCCGCTGGCGGATCGCCTTCCACCGACCCGAAGTTGCCCTGGCCATCGACGAGCGTCTCCCGCATCGCCCACCCTTGGGCCATGTGCACGAGGGTAGGATAGATGACGGCTTCGCCGTGCGGGTGATAGTTACCGCTCGTGTCGCCGCAAATCTTCGCGCACTTGCGATGCTGCCGGTTCGGGAAGAGCGAAAGATCGTGCATCGCGTAAAGAATGCGACGCTGGGAGGGTTTCAAACCGTCGCGCGCATCCGGCAGTGCGCGGGAAATGATGACCGACATCGAGTAGTCCAGGAACGACCTCGAGACCTCCTCCGCGACGTTGATGTCCTCTATTTTCTCATTCGGGTTATACATAAATCAGCGTTTGGACCTTCCTGATCACACTTAGGGAAAGGCGAGAAAGTGTCACTCCTTAAATCAGTGTCTCTGTGGTGCGCACAGGAGCTTGGAGAGCGCCTCCGCTCTAAGAAAACTGTCGCCGATTTTCTTAAGCGTGAAAGTAGTTTGCGCGCGCAAGCGATGGGCTGCTTTTAGGGCGGAGCTATTCCTTGTGCTTGCTCCGCGCGGGCGGAGCGGTTGAAATGCGGCTATGGATGCAAGCAGTGGACGCAAGATCGAAATATTCGAGCCCTTTAGCAGGGCCTTTGACCTGACGAAGCTGATTCTGTTTCAGCCGTTTGACGTGGCGAAATGGTTTGTGATCGGGTTCGCAGCATTTCTTTCCCACCTCGCCGGCGGGGGCGGGGGGCAGGGCTTCAATTTCAATTCGAAACTGATGAATGGGGATTGGAAGTGGAAACTTCGCTCGACCACCCATGAGGCATTCGGGTCCGCCGATACCCTGCCGGGGTGGGCGCTGCCGTTGATTGGGATCGGTGTTGTAGTTGGAATCGCGCTCGTGATTGTCTGCCTGTGGATCGGCGCGCGCGGGAAGTTCATCTTCACGGATTGCGTCGTGCGGAATCGCGGCGCCATCGTGGAGCCGTGGCGCTCGTTTAAACGCGAGGGGAACAGTTACTTTCTTTTCTCGCTCCTGGTGGCAGTGATCATTCTCGCGGTCGCCGGGCTGGCGTCGCTCCCACTCTGGTTGCCGCTCGCGATTCGGGGCGAGGCGCCACAAGGCGCGAATCTGGTGATGGGGATCAGCCTGCTGGCGATCGTCCTGATGCTGATCATGGTCGGATATTACCTCATCTCCAGCTTCATGATTCCGGTGATGTATCGGAGGAAATGCGGCGCGGGCGAAGCTTTCGGCGCGAGCGTCGCCGCCATAATGGCTTACCCCGGCCCTGTCATTCTCTATGTACTGTTCTCAGTCGTGCTCTACGTCGCGTTCGCGATGAGTGCCTGTCTGCTGACGTGCGTGACCTGCTGCATCACGGCGATTCCATATCTCGGGACAGTGATCCTGTTGCCCTTTTACGTTTTCTTTCTGAGCTATCTGCTCCTCTTTGTCCGGCAGTTCGGTCCCACTTACGATGCTTGGGCGAATGTGGCGGCAATCGAAGCTGCGCCATCCACTGCGGCGACAGAGCGGCCCGCGAGCGAACCACCTGAGCCACCGCCAGTCCAACTGTAATGAACATGGGGAAACAGCTCGAGCCAGCCCAGGTGCGGCTGCGTGTGGCCGCTTTTGCGGGAATAATGCTGGGAGCGCTCGGGCTACGCGCGATCGATCCGGTGGGCCTCTCGTGGATTCCATTTCGCACTTC
>JACDBM010000157.1 GCA_013694945.1 Chthoniobacterales bacterium | reverse complement strand
CCGAGGACGATGCACGAGTTGATCCCGCCGAAGCCAAATGAATTGCTCAGGACGTAATTCAATTCCGCTGCGCGCCCGTGCTCCGGCACGACATCGAGGTCGCACGCCGGATCGGGATTGACCCTGTTGAGTGTCGGCGGCACCCAGCTCTCCTGGAGCGCGAGCGCACAGATCGCCGCCTCGATTGCGCCGGTCGCGCCCAGTGGATGCGCCGTAAAAGCCTTCGTTCCGCTGACGGCGAGTTTGGCGGCGTGCTCACCAAACACCTGCTTCAGGGCCATCGTTTCCGTGCTGTCGTTGAGCTGCGTCGAGCTCGCGTGAGCATTGACGTAATCGATCTGCTCCGGTGCGAGCCCCGCGTCCGCAAGCGAGTCGCGCATCGCACGAATGCACGACTCGCCACTCGGCAGCGGCGAAGTCATATGGAAAGCGTCATTGTTCAAACTGTAGCCAAGCACTTCCGCGTAAATGCGCGCGCCGCGCTTCCTCGCATGCTCAAGTTCCTCGATGACAAGGGCAGCCGCGCCTTCCCCCATCACGAATCCATCCCGCGCCGAATCAAAGGGCCGGCACGCTTCCGCCGGGTTGCCTGTCGATTGGCTCATTGTACGGATAATCGCGAAGGCGCCGAAGGTGAGGGGACTCAAAGGAGCTTCCGCACCACCCGCGATCACGACATCGGCGAAGTCATCGCGGATGTAACGGAGCGCTTCTCCCACCGCGACGGTGCCGCTGGCGCAGCTGTTCGAGTTTGTGGTGCCCACGCCGCGAAACCCAAATTCAATTGCGATGTTCGAATGAGCAGATCCACCGAACACCTGCAGCGCGAGGGTCTGGTTCACGCCGCGCGTTCCCTTCTTCAGAAAATGTGCATGCTGGTCTTCGGCGTTCGCAATTCCTCCGAGAGCGGTCCCAAAGCTGACGCCGATGCGGTGCTGCGGTTCCTCGCGCGACCAGCGTAGTTTCGCGTCGTCGAGGGCCATTTTTGCGGACGCGACAGCAAATTGCGCGTAACGGTCGAGCCGCTTCAGGCGATGCGGCGGGAAATGATCCTCCGGCACCCACTCGGCGATCTCGCCCCCGCAATGCGCGTGAAAGGCTATGGTGTCGAAGGTGGAGATGCGCCTGATGCCGCTCTTCTCCGAGAGAATACCGCGCCAGAACTCTTCGCGTCCGGTGCCGATGCAAGTAATGGGCCCCAGACCTGTGATAACGGCGCGCCGCTGAGTCCCGTTTCGCATTCCCTGTCTCTAACCCCGCGATTCCAGATGTGTTTTCATGCAGCTCAACGTTCTACTGGCAATGTGCTGGATGAAAAAGTCGCCAATGATCCTATCGACGAGCGGTGCGAGCGGAGGAATGCGGAACTGCAGATCGTGCACAATTTCGACCAGCACACCGGCAGGCGTTTCATTGAAAGTCCAGACGACGCGCATTCCCTTTGTAAACGCCTTCAGGTGATGGAAACGCACTTCAACCTTCTCGCGATCGATGGTCTGCTCAGAAGTCCATGCGATTGGAATGCCGGATCGAACGGCTGCCATGACGACGAGGTTTCGCTCGGGAGCACGCTCCAGATAGCGGATGTAGCGATAGTGCGGCAGAATTTTCGGCCACAGCTCCAGGTTGGCTGCGGTCTCGAAAACTTCCATGCGCGGCGCGTGCATAATGATCGAGGTGCCAGTGTGCATCGGTGGCAGAAACGCTCGTGCGCATCTGAAAAGCAACGTAGTCTGCCTTGCAACCCACAGCAACGGAAGGAGAGCGCAATGGCACTGGCAATGAGATCGGCCTGCGAGAAGTGGCGGCCGAAAACTGGAACCGCAGGATGAGGCTTGTATCTGCACCTTCGAGTGCACCTTTTGCCTGAAATGCACCACAGACTTGCAAGGCGTTTGCCCAAATTGCGGCGGCGAACTCGTGCGACGTCCGCGGCCGAACCGTGAAGGGCTGTAGCCTCGCCACTCTGTCGGCGTGACGGGGCCATTTGTGGCGTGTCGGAAACGCCGACGGAGCGCCGTTGCTAGAGCTTCCGCGGTCTAATGCGATAAGTGAGGAAGCATTCGTCGCCGACAGTTCGCATGTCCCTGAGCGTGCAACGGACGCTAGCCGGAAGGAATTGCTTGCTCACGCCAGTCAACGTCGGGGCCTCACGTCCGCCGAAAAGGAACGGCGCGATCGTGAGGTTCAGCTGATCCACAAGACCCAGCTCGAGCATAGAGTGAAAAAGCGCCGCGCCTCCTTCGCACGCCACGCTTCGCACTTTGTGTTCGCGGCGGAGCTGCTGCAGCATCCAGGCGAGATCGACCGCGCGCGCGTCGCTCAAAATCAACGTCGCTTTCTCCCGCAGGATTTTCTGCACCGTCCGCGGCATCCGCGTGGTGGAGAAGATGAGGATTGGCGCGATCTCAGATTGGAAGATTTTCAGTGCAGGATCGATTCGGCCTTCATTTGAGACGATGACGCGGAGCGGCGAAGCCGTCTGACCGCGGGCGATCCGCTCCTCGCGCAGTTCGCCTTTGGGCAGTCCGAGTCGCACATTGTCGTGCTTCAAAGTGCTGTGCCCGATCAGCACCGCATCCATCAAGGCGCGCTGCCGGAGCAAGTGCATCTTGTCTTCACGTGAAGTAAAATCGACCGGCGAATACTCCCGCGTCGTGATCTTGCCATCCGCAGTCATGGCGAAAGTGGCCGCGACAAACGGCCGCCGCGGCGCTCGTTTGTGGGAGGAGCTGACGGGACTCACCCTGGAACGTCAGCGGCCGTTTTCGGCAATACGGTGCTCAAGCGTCGCGACCTCGTGCTCCATTTCGCGGAAGTTTACAGGGCCTGCGGTGCCGCTTGGCCGGTAAAGAAAATAAACGAGTGCGCCGGGGAGCGCGCAGATCAGGATAATGAGGAAGCTGAGTGAGCCGATCAAATTCGCCACTCCTTCACGCACGCCGGCGAGGTTATGCAGAAGAATCTGCAACACGATCTCACGCCAACCCGCGCCACCGAAGCTGATGGGCAATGAAGAGATCGTGCGCTCGATTGGCATGATGGCGAAGAAATCCAGCACGGGCACCGGGGTTGGCGGTGTCGCGCGCACATCTTCAGCATGCAACGCGTAGGCGACGCAGAGGAACGTCGTGAAGGTGCCAAGATGGGCGATGAGCGACATACCGAACGCGACGAGCGTCGCCTTCCAGTGACGCGCGTAGAGGTGATACGCGGCCGACACTTCGATCAGCTTTTCACGGCCGGGAAAGCGCTGCGGAAGGCTCTGCAGCAGGTTGAAGCCGCTGATGACGAATGAGGTGACCAGAGCGAGGACCGCGCTGCCGAGGACAATCAGCAAGATGTAGAGCAACCGGCGTGTCTCCGGCAGCTGTGCCAGCCATTCATAGCGGAGTGCAATCAACACTCCGGTGATACCGATGAGGGCGACGAGGCCAATTACGCGATCGAACACCACCGCGAGCAACGCGCCTGCCTTCTTGTCCGGCGTTTCTTTCAAGAGGAGATAGCTCTTGATGATGTCGCCGCCTGTTCCGCCCGGCATGAATTGATTGTAGAACATCCCGATCAGGAACAGGCCGCCCACGCGCATGTTGCTCAGCCGAATCCCCTGCACCCGCAGTAAAACCTGCCAGCGCACAGCCGCCGCGACCTCAACCACCAGGTAGGTGAGAATGCCGAGCCCGATCCACCAATAGTTTGCGAGCCGGAGCGCGGTCGCCATTTGCGCGCGCTTCGCGGGATCTTTGAAGACGAAGTAAAGCAACGCCACGGTGACCGCGACTTGTGCGGCGGTGAGGAGGATTTTTTTCATTCTCCGAAATGCTGTTTCCAGATCGAATTCGAGCGGCGGATCTCAGCGACCGTCTTGCGCGGGCTTATTTCCCACACAAACAAACAGGTCGGAGGCAGGAGCGGAACAAGCTTATGAAGATCGATCTGTCCGGCAAACGGCGGTTGGTGATCCTTTCCCGGCCAGATCACGTCTTGCAAATGACAGCCGAATGAACGCGGCCCAATGAGCCGCAGCCATTCCTCGTGGTCAAGGAAAGCGAGGTTTTCCTTTATTTGGACGTGACCGAAGTGGTGCCAGTAGCCGACGAAAGGTGAGTCCAATTCATCAAGCAACTGGGGCAGCTCGCGCTCGTTAGGGATTTCTTCATAACCGCGGCGAGCTTCGAGACCAAGGCGCACGTTCCTCGGCGCGGCGTAATCGACAATAGCCTTCAAGCATTCCTTCACGCGCTCGGCATAACACGCGGCGCGCTCCTCGCGCTCTTTCACTGCCCTTATCTTGCGGCGAACGTAATCGCGCGAGAGGAGATGACCGTTCTTTGCCAGCGCGAGGAGTTCGTCCGTAATCGGGTTCATCGGGATGTCGCCGCAATGCAGAACGACGAAAGCCGCGCCGAGGCGCTGCGCCAAATCGATCGTCTGAAACGTCTGTTTGATCGCGTGTTCCCTTTCCTGCTGAGTGGAGGCGGAAAACTTGTAGCAGTCGGGCGAGCCGTGCATCGCCTCAGCGGGCGAAGGACAGAAATTGTGCAGGCTGGTAAACGTGACTTCACAGGCGTCGTGCATCTTCTGGATCCCGGGCATCTGGGGACTGCGGATTCCGTGGCCAAGCTCGATCTGATCAAACCCGAGCTGGTCCTTGATCTCCCTGAGCATCTTGTCGCCCGTCTGATGACGGCCGGAGTTCCAGCAGGTTGAAAACGAAATCACCGCGCCAGAGACCGTTGCTTAAAAAACCGCAGCCGGCTGCGGCGCAGGCTCCGCGGCCGTCTCGACGAGGGCTGGAGCGGTGTGATCGCAGCGACTGAGCACGAACAGCGCACCGCCGGCGTAAATTAAAGCCGCCACAGTCATGGCTGAGCGCATCCCAATCAGGTCCGACAGGCTTGTGATGACGAGTCCCGCGATCGGCATCAATCCGAAGAAGCTGAGGCCAAAGACCGCCGAGATCCGGCCACGTAGATGCGCGGGAGCACGTTCCTGCACGATCGTATTCGCCAGCCCGAAATTCGTCGCCAGACCTATGGCCATCGCACCCATCGAGATGGCGGCGGGGAGGAAGGTCGAGGTTCGCGACATCACGAACAAGGCGCCTGCTACGATACAAACCGCGCCCATGATGAAGCGGATGCGCTTCCCAGGGGCGACGCTGAGTAAGCCTAACGAGCCGACGAGCGACCCGGTGCCTGAGACCGCCATCAAAAAGCCCATCCGCTCCGGGCCAAGGCCGAGGAGATTCCGCACGTAAAGCGGAAGCATGACTGACACGATCGGGTAAACGAAGACGGTCGTCATCGCAATGAGTGCAATCAGCGAAAGAATGGTGCGGTCCTTCCGCACATAGCGGAATCCTTCCATGAGTCCGCTGCGACGCTGCTCCTCTTCTTCCGGAGTGCCCAGCTCTCGTCGCGGAATTAGCAACATCGAGATGATGAGGGCGATGAACGTTGCGGCGTTGGCAAAGAACGCCGAGGCCGCCCCCCACCAAGCGACAAGTATTCCAGCGAGCGAAGGTCCGAGCAGGCGTGAGCCATGGAAGACGGAGCGATCGAGCGCAACGGCGGAGGCGATCTGGTCCTTCCTCACCAACTCGGGCACGAGCGCCGAAAGCGCCGGCATCTCGAAAGCGATCACTATTCCGAGCAGCGCGGCGAGCACGATGATATGCCAGATCTGAACGTAGCCATAGAGCACCAACAGCCCGAGCGTGAACGCCAGAACGATCTGCACCAGCTGCGCGAAGATCAGGATTATCCGCTTATCAAAGCGATCCGCCGCGGAACCGCCAATCATGGTGAGCGCGAGGGTCGGCAATCCGGCGGCCAGGTTTACCATGCCGAGGACAAGAGCCTTGTCCGTTAGGGTGCTGAGCACCCAGCCTTGTGCCATCACCTGCATCCAGGTGCCGGTATCCGAGATGGCGGAGCCAATGATGTAGCGTTTGAAGGGGCCGCGTCGAAGCAGCTCCCATGCTTTGTGGCGAAAGGGAACTGCGGGCGCGCTCATCGGGAGAGACTGATACGCGGGGAGCCCTTTGGCCGCAACGGGTCCAGCCGTAACCAATGAGCGAGACGACTTGAACGCCACGCTGTGCGATTATCACTTTAGAGAGGCAAGATATGCGACCGGATAAATTCACTCAAAAAATGCAGGAAGCGTTGCAGGCGGCGCAGGATCTGGCGGCGCAGCACAATCAGCAAGAAATCACTAACGAGCATTTCCTCATCGCCCTGCTCGATCAAACTGAAGGCGTGACGCGGCCGCTCCTGGAAAAAATGGGTGTTGCGCCCGCGCAGTTGCGAAGCGCGCTCGAAACGGAAATGAAACGGCGGCCTCAGGTCCACGGTTCATCGGACGTCCGCCTCGGGAACGAACTCCGCAGCACCCTCGATCTCGCGGAAAGGGAGATGGCGAAACTGAAGGACGAATACCTTAGCGCCGAGCATTACCTCCTCGCACTGACTGAGACGACCGGACCTGCGGCGCGGCTCATAAAGCAGAATGGCGTTACGCGCGACAAGCTGATGCAGGCCCTGCAACAGATTCGCGGATCGCAACGCGTAACCGATCAGAATCCGGAAGGCAAATACCAGACGCTGGAGAAGTACGGCCGCGATCTGACCGAGCAGGCGCGGCGCGGGAAAATCGATCCGGTAATCGGGCGCGACAACGAGATCCGCCGCGTTATGCAGGTGCTGTCGCGGCGGACGAAAAACAACCCCGTGCTAATCGGCGAGCCCGGCGTCGGCAAAACCGCAATCGTGGAAGGGCTGGCGCGACGAATTATCAGCGGAGATGTGCCGGAATCGCTTAAGAAGAAACGGCTCGTCGCGATGGACATCAGCGCGATGGTCGCGGGCGCGAAGTTTCGTGGTGAATTCGAGGACCGGCTCAAAGCTTTCCTGAAGGAGGTCGTCGATTCTCAAGGCGAGATCATCCTTTTCATCGACGAACTGCACACGATTGTCGGTGCCGGCGCGGCGGAAGGGTCGGTCGACGCCTCGAACATGCTTAAGCCACAGCTCGCGCGCGGTGAGCTGCGGACGATCGGCGCGACCACGCTGGACGAGTATCGCAAGTACATTGAGAAGGATGCTGCGCTCGAGCGCCGATTCCAGCCTGTGGTGGTCGACGAGCCAACGGTCGAGGATACGATCGCAATTCTGCGCGGATTGAAGGAGCGCTATGAAGTGCACCATGGGGTGCGCATCCAGGACGCGGCGCTGGTCGCGGCTGCCGTGCTTTCCCACCGTTACATCAGCGACCGCTTTCTGCCTGATAAGGCGGTGGACCTGATCGATGAAGCGGCGTCACGCCTGAAGATTGAGCTCGACTCGATGCCGACCGAAATCGACGTGATCGAGCGCGACATTATGCAGCGCGAGATGGAACGGCAGGCGCTGAAGAAGGAGAAAGATCCCGCGAGCAAAGAGCGGCTCACGAAACTGGAGAAGGAGCTCGCCGACCTGAAAGAGCAGAGCGCGAAGCTGAAGGCGCAATGGCAAAATGAGAAGGGCGAGATCGACAAGGCACGCAAACTTCAGGAAGCGCTTGAGGCGGCGCGCACGGAGCTGGAGCAGGCACAGCGGCGCAATGAACTCGCGAAGGCAAGCGAGATTCAATACGGGCGTATCCCCGAGCTGACGCGTCAGCTCGACGAGCACAACAAGAAGCTGGGCCAGCTGCAGGAGAACGGGCAGATGTTGAAGGAAGAGGTCACGGAGGAAGACATCGCGGAGGTGGTCTCGAGCTGGACGCACATTCCGGTTTCGCGCTTGCAGGAAGGCGAGCGCCAAAAGCTCGTGAAAATGGAGGAGCGGTTAAGTCAGCGTGTCATCGGCCAGAAGCCCGCAATCCTGGCGGTTTCGAATGCGGTTCGGCGAGCGCGGGCTGGCTTGCAGGATGAGAACCGACCGATTGGCTCATTCATTTTTCTTGGGCCCACCGGCGTGGGTAAGACCGAGCTTTCGCGGGCTCTGGCGGAGTTTTTGTTCGATGACGAGAACGCAATGATTCGCATCGATATGAGCGAGTACATGGAGAAGCACACCGTCGCCCGCTTGATTGGTGCGCCTCCCGGTTATGTCGGCTATGAGGAAGGCGGACAACTCAGCGAGGCGGTCCGGCGCAAGCCATATTCGGTGGTGCTTTTCGACGAAATCGAGAAGGCACACCACGATGTCTTCAATGTGCTGCTGCAAGTGCTTGATGACGGACGGATCACGGACGGGCAGGGGAGGACGGTCGACTTCAAGAACACGGTCATCATCATGACCTCAAACATCGGCTCGCAAGTTATCACGGAGGAGTCTTCCCACGAAGGACGCACCCGCCTCGTGCTGGAAGCGTTACGGCAACATTTCCGGCCGGAATTCCTGAATCGCGTGGATGAGATCATCATCTTCGATCGGCTGGACGAGGAAGATCTGAAGCAAATCGTGGA
>JACDBM010000154.1 GCA_013694945.1 Chthoniobacterales bacterium | reverse complement strand
GGATCGATCGTCACGATCTCGTCTTCTCCCGCCGTTTTTTGGAGCGACGCAATTGCCTCCGGTTCGATCACCGCGATCTGCTCGCCAAAGGAAACAATGGATTGGATGCCAGGGGAGTGTTCCGCTTTGCGTCGCTCCTGCAGGTAGAAAAAACGGGCGAACAAGTAGCCCGGGAACATCGCTTCCATGAACCAGACCGTGCCGCGTCGCGTCATCTTCTGGAAGCGGATCCGAGGGGAAAAGCAAGGGATGTTCTGCTGCCGGCGCAGCCCCACGGCGGCGATGTGTTCACGTTTTGGTTGCGCCTTGAGGCAAAACCACATCGGCTCGTTCATCGTCGCTAATTGCTCGAAGGAGTAGGTCATTGGTGCGAGGTCGAAAAAGTGAGAAAGGATAGTGACATCACATCCAATAGCAATTAGGTCGGCGGGCTCCCCCATCAGATTACCTGACGTCGTTGCTTTCTTCACGTATTCGCAGACACAACGCAAAGGCGGTGCAAATTACCGCCATGATCCTTTCGGCTCGATACTCTCTGTCCTGCGGCGTCGCCTTCACCTGTCTCGTGAGCATCGGACCGGTTCGGGCGCAGGCGCTCGCACCTTCGCCTACACCTCCTGCGCCCTCCTCTCCCGCTCCGCAAATTCAACCGGAAGTCCGCGACGTGTCGGCCGTCGCGCCCGAGTTGACGGAGGTCCTCTTCAAGAACCTCAAGGCGCGCGCAATCGGTCCCGCCACCATGGGCGGACGCGTCTCCGACCTTGCCATCGACCCGCGGCATCCGGGAGTTTTCTACGTGGGGCTCGCGACCGGCGGGTTGTTCAAGACCGGCGATAATGGCGCTTCTTTCGACGCAATCTTCGATAAGGAAAGCACGCTTTCGATCGGAGCAGTCGCGATTTCCCCCTCGGATCCTGAGGTGCTTTGGGTCGGAACCGGCGAAGCCAACGACCGAAATTCTTCCGGCTGGGGAAACGGCGTTTACCGCTCAACTGATGGCGGCAGCACCTGGCAAAATGTGGGCCTCAAGGATAGCCGCGCAATTGGGCGAATTATCGTTCACCCGAAGGATCCCAATATTGCCTACGTTGCTGCGTCCGGCCATCTCTGGACGGATGGCGGCGAGCGAGGTCTGTTCAAGACGACCGATGGAGGGACGACTTGGAAGCCGGTCTTGCAAGCCGTTGGGCCGAGTGCCGCGCGGACTGGCTGCAGCGACGTCGTCTTCGACCCGGCCAATCCAGAAACCGTTTACGCTACGCTTTACGCAAGGCAGCGCACGCCATGGGGCTTCACTTACGGGGTCGCGGCAAGCGAAGGCGCCGACGTTGGCGGAATCTTCAAAAGCACGAACGGCGGAGGCGCCTGGAAGAAACTCGGAGGCGGCCTCCCGACCCAGACCGGACGGATCGGCCTCAGCGTGGGTGCAAGCAAACAGGGGGTTGTCATGGCGATCGTGCAAAGCGACCAGGGTGGCGCGAGTGACATTCGCGACATTCACAGCAGGAGCGGCGGTGTCTTCCGTTCAGAAGATGGCGGCGAAAAATGGGTCCGCACGAGCGACATCAACCCGCGCCCATTTTATTTCAGCCAAATCCGAGTCGATCCGGCGAACGATCAACGCGTCTACGTTCTCGGTTTCGCTTTGCTTGTTTCCGATGATGGCGGACGCAATTTTCGCGAAGACCTGACCGACAAGATTCATCCGGACTGCCATGCGCTCGCCATTCAGTCCGGCACCGCTCCGGCGCCGACGCCAGCCAAGCCAGAAAACAAGGACAAGCCGGCGAAGCCGTCCGTTTCACAGCGCGTCTTGCTCGGCACCGACGGCGGCGTCTACCAAAGCTACGCTGCGGGTAAAGGCTGGGATCACCTCGCGAACATTCCGGCCGGTCAGTTTTACCGCATTTCGCTGGATGATTCGCAGCCTTTCTACCGGATTGCGGGCGGCTTGCAGGATAATTGCAACTGGGTCGGCCCAAGCGCCGTGCAAAGCAAAGACGGCATTCGCAATTCCGACTGGACGAATCTCGGGGGCGGGGACGGCTTTTACGTCGTCTTCGATCCCGCGGATCGCGACACCTATTATGCGGAGAGCCAGGAAGGTTCCGTGCACCGCATGAATGTGCGCACGGGGGAACTGCGACAGCTTCGGCCGCAACCCGCGGAAGGTCAGCAGGCCTATCGCTTCCACTGGAATTCGCCGCTGATCCCGAGCAGGCACAAGCCCGGCGCGCTCTATCTCGCGGGAAATCGCGTGTTCCGCCTGACCGACCGCGCGGAGAACTACAGCGTCATCAGTCCCGATCTTACCCGCAATGAACCCGAGAAAACAAATGCGACGGGAAGCGGCGCGGAGAATTACGGTGTTGTCTACTCGTTAGCCGAATCGCCGCTGAAACCCGGTCTCCTCTGGGCCGGCACGGACGACGGGCGGCTCTGGTTGACCGAGAATGATGGTGCGCGCTGGACCGAGCTGACGCAAAATCTTCCGGAGCCGTTCCGGGGCCAATGGATTGTGCGAATCGAAGCCAGCCATCACGATCCAAAAGTGGCGTATATTGCGCTCAGCGCTTATCGAAACGGCGACGATCGACCGATGCTCGTCCGCACTGCCGATGGTGGCGCGACGTGGCAAAGCATCGTCGGCGAGGGTTTGCCAAACTACGCGCCGCTCGAAGTGATTCGCGAGGATCCGGCGAACCCGCGTTTGCTCTACACCGGCACACACTTCGGGCTCTTCGCCTCGTTCGACCAAGGCGCAAAGTGGATGCGGCTCGGCGACGTTCCCGCGGTCCGCGTTGATGATTTAAAAATTCACCCGCGCACGGCTGACCTCGTCATTGCGACGCATGGTCGCAGTATCGGAATCATTGACGACACGCGGCCCTTGCGTGAACTCACGCCAGACATCGCGGCGCGACCTGCACACTTGTTTCCGGTGGCGACCGTGAATGGGGCTTACCAATTGCCCGGCTGGGTCGAGTGGGCTGGCAAGGCGGAATTCCGGGGCAAGAATCCGCCCGAGGGTGCGGTCTTCACCGTCTGGATCAAAGAATATACAGGTGATGAATTGAAGATTGCGATTACGAACGCGGCCGGCACTCCCATCGCGAACCTGAAGTCGGTCGCTGCGCAGGGTTTGACTCGGCTCAATTGGGACCTGCTGCCAACGAAGGACGTCCTGACGCAATACGGGGGAGTCGATGCCAAGCGTCTGGTTCCAAGCGGCGACTACAACGCCGAGCTAACCTTCGGCAAAACGAAAGTGAAAGAGACCTTCCGCGTCAACGTGGCCGAAGGCATACGGACTCGTTAGTCGGCGCAGCAGTCGGGACTGGAGAGCGCAGGCCTGCTGGTCGCCGCAGCCTGCCGCGACCGTTCTCTCCGGACGCGCGGCCGCGTGCTTGGCTTGATGCTTCGCACGTACGCAAACGTTTCCGGCAAGCTGCCGGAAACTGCAGGCTGGCAGCGTGC
>JACDBM010000143.1 GCA_013694945.1 Chthoniobacterales bacterium | reverse complement strand
TCGGGCTTTGGTGGGGGTTCTTGATCATCCTTGTTGGCAATGTAGCAGGGGCGGCGCTCTCATTTTATATTAGCCGCTGGATTGGAAAACGATGGCTTCGGCGCCGCCTGCTTCAGAACGCAACGCTGGAGGCGCTGGAGCCCGCTGTGGAGCGAGAGGGCTGGAAGCTTATCCTACTGAGTCAATTGCATCCTCTCTTCCCGACGAGTCTCTTGAACTATCTTTATGGTATAATGCGCATTAGGTTCAGAACGTGCATGTTATGGATATCGATCGGCCAAGCGCCTGGTCTTTTTCTTTACGCCTACTTAGGCACGTTGGGACAACTTGGTCTCAAGCTGGTTCGCGGGAAAACTCACCCGAAGGCAATTGAATACTTTCTCTGGGGTGGCGGGTTCCTAATTTCGGCTTTGATCTTGGTTCTTCTTGGGCGAATTGCCTTGCGGCTCCTTCGTGAAGCGCAGGAATCCGCAGACTCCGCTGGCGCTAAGCTGACCCGGGTGCCGGAGCCTGATCTCGCGATTGGAAAGCCTTACCTATAAACGTGTGCCTTGTAGGATTTCAGTACATTCATTCGCGAGACCTACCTTTAGGCATTCTGGTGCCGTTCGCCAACCTTTCCTTCAAAGTGGCGCATGGGAGAGACAGTCCCGATCCGAGAGCTACACTCGTAAGCTTCCCGTGGAAGTGTCCGCTGACGGCAGATAAATGCGGGCGTTCCACGTAGAACATGTCCACGATTAAGGAAGTTTACGACGTTATCGTAATTGGAGGAGGCCATGCGGGGATCGAAGCCGCGATGGCATCTGCCAGGCTGAATTGCGCGACTTTGTTGTTGACGCAAAACGTGGATACGATCGGGCAGATGTCGTGCAATCCCGCAATTGGCGGCCTCGGAAAAGGTCAGATCGTAAGGGAGATCGATGCCTTAGGCGGGTTCATGAGTCGCAATACCGACGCAACAGGGATTCAATTCCGCCTCTTGAATCGGACGCGAGGCCCCAGCGTGCGTGCACCGCGCGTACAGTGTGATAAGAAAGCTTATCAGTTCCGTGCAAAGGCAGAAGTCGAGAAAGCTAAAGCGCTGAATGTTAAACAGGGTACGGTCCATCGGCTGTTAACCGAGAACGGCCGCGTGGACGGAGTGGAAACGGACTTCGGGATTAGGATACACGCGCGTTCTGTCATCATCACCTCGGGCACCTTCCTTCGTGGACTGCTGCACATCGGAAAGCGGACTTCGGCGGGCGGGAGAATGGCTGATGCGGTCTCTGGACTAAGCGAAGATTTGCGCGGACTGGGATTTGAAGTGTCCCGCTTCAAAACTGGGACGCCCTGCAGAATTGATCGCAATTCCATCGACTTTGCAAAGTGCGAGATTCAACAGGGGGAGGTGCCGCCTACTTGGTTTAGTTTTCTGCCCTTGAGCGACCGCAGATCGGGCGAGATATTCACGTTGAACTCTCAGAAGTTCCACGTGGAACAGGTGCCCTGCTGGATTACGCACACCACTCCTGAGACACATGAAATTATTCGAGAAAATCTTGAACAGTCTGCTCTTTATGCAGGCTGCATCCAAGGAACAGGACCGCGTTACTGTCCTTCCATCGAGGACAAGGTTGTAAAGTTCTCAGAGAAGTCGTCGCACCAGATCTTTCTCGAGCCTGAAGGACTTCATACAGACGAGTTTTACGTTAATGGAATTTCCACGAGTCTCCCCTGCGACATTCAGCGAAGTTTTTTACGTACAATCCCCGGACTGCACAACGCCGAGATCATGCGCCCCGGATACGCGGTAGAGTATGACTACTTTCCGCCGACTCAACTACGTCACACACTGGAAACCCAGCGCGTTGACGGATTATACTTTGCCGGACAGATAAATGGTACCTCGGGGTATGAAGAGGCCGCAGCCCAGGGCTTGATGGCCGGTGCTAACGCGGCCCTCAAAGTCCGAGGTGAGCAGCCGTTCACGTTATCGCGTAGTGACGCCTATATTGGGGTGCTTATTGACGATCTCGTCACGAAGGGAACTGACGAGCCGTATCGCATGTTTACGAGCCGAGCCGAGAACCGTCTGTCACTGCGCCATGACAATGCCGACCAGCG
>JACDBM010000113.1 GCA_013694945.1 Chthoniobacterales bacterium | reverse complement strand
GAGCCAACACCTCCACCGGAAGAACCGGAGCCAGTTGAGGCCCCACCGGAGCCTGAGGAGCCGCCTGAATTCCAGGAAGAGAAGCCTACTCCGCCGCCAAAACCCAGAACCGAGAAGCCAAAGCCAGTCGCGCCAATCGCGCGTCCTGCCCCAGTGGGGTTGCCGAAGGCAGGCCCGATGTCGATGTCTTCAGCGAAGGCGGTGGCAGTGAGTGCGCCTCGTCCCGAGTATCCGTACGAAGCGCGCCGGGCCCGTGCGACCGGCAGTGGAGTTTGCGTGATGACGGTAGACACTGGCAGTGGCGCAGTGACCAGCGCGGAGATGGCGACAAGCACAGGGAACCCTATTCTCGACAACGCCGCAACGAGCGCGTTCCGCAGGTGGCGCTTCAAACCAGGAACGGTATCGAAGGTGCGAACTCCGATCACGTTTACGATGACCGGCGCGCAGTATTAGCCGAGGACCAGACCGATGAGAATTCCTTCCCCTATTCCGAAGAAACACGCACGGATAGAGATCATTCCGTTGATTGACATTATGTTCTTTCTCCTGGCGAGTTTCATGATGGTGAGTCTGAGCCAGACGCACATGAAGGGAATCCGGGTGAATCTGCCCAGCCCTTCAAGCGCGCCAACCGATCCGACCAAAAAGGATTATGTCGCGATTCGGGTGACCGAGGGAAATCTGATCTATTTCGATAACGCGCCCATGAACGACGATCAGGTCCTTCCGCGCCTCTACGAGTTGTTCAAGCAGAATCCCGAAACGAAAGTTTCGATCAGCGCGGAGCAGCAGGCGCTGCATGGCGATGTGATTCGCTTGCTGGATCGTGTTCGCTCTTCAGGCCTCACGAAGATCGGCTACCAGATCAAGACGGCGCAGGCGACTGGTGCGCCGGGCACAATACCGCCTCCGTAAAAAAGCGCCGTTGTTCCCGATCAGCTGCGACTGGTTAGCCGGTCCAGGTACTCGCGCAGTTGTGCGACTGCAAGGGCCCGGTGGCTGAGGCGGTTTTTCGCTTCTTCCCCTAACTCTCCGAATGTCTGGATAGAGCCGTCCGGAATGAAGACTGGGTCGTAGCCGAACCCGTGATCCCCGCGCGGAGCCGCAGCGATCACCCCCGTAACACAACTGCGAAAGATGCCCCCAATCTGACCTTGGCTTGCAACTGCGATTGCGCAGCAGAACCGCGCGGCCCTGTTCTCAACCGTACCCAGTTCCGCCAGCAGCTTTGCGACGTTCTCCTCATCTGTCGCGTTCTCGCCAGCATAACGAGCAGAGCGAACTCCCGGTGCGCCGCTTAGCGCCGCGACCTCGAGACCGGAATCATCCGCAACAACCAGAGCCGCGACAGCTCGCGAAGCCGCCACAGCTTTCAAGACGGCGTTTTCCTCGAACGTGGCACCGGTTTCCTCAACCGTCGCAACATTGCCAGCCTTCGTGAGATCTGCCAGTGCGAATCGACTTCCGAGAATTTGCACAAACTCGCGGGTCTTGGCCGCGTTGTGCGTTGCGAGAATGAGATCAAGCACGCCGCATCATTAACGGAAGGACGGCGTTGAATTCCACTCACTTCCGCGATAAGCACGCACGTTCCGTTAATCTCCCGCCATGGGTGAGCGCCGCAAACCGTATCCGTTCGACCAGATTGAGCCCAAGTGGCAGGCGCTCTGGGATGAGTGTTGCGCTTTTCGCGCGCCCAATCCGGGCGAGGGAGACTTTGATCCCTCGAAACCGAAGTTCTACATCCTGGACATGTTTCCGTATCCGAGCGGAGCAGGTTTGCACGTCGGGCATCCCGAAGGCTATACGGCCACGGACATTGTCTCCCGCTATAAGCGCATGTGTGGGTTTAATGTCCTCCACCCGATGGGTTGGGACGCCTTTGGCTTACCGGCCGAGCAGTACGCGATCAAAACTGGCCAGCATCCCGCCGTCACGACGCGCGAGAACATCGCGAAATTCAAAACGCAACTGAAGCGCATCGGATTTTCCTACGATTGGAACCGCGAGATCAGCACAGCCGATCCGGAATACTTTCGATGGACGCAGTGGATTTTTCTTCAGATCTACAATTCGTGGTTCAATCCCAGCACGCAGAAAGCGGAGCCGATCTCGACCTATCGCGGAACTGATCCAGATTCCGTTCGGCTGGCTTACGTCGCAAACGTGGCCGTGAACTGGTGCCCTGAACTGGGCACCGTGCTCGCGAACGAAGAAGTCATCGACGGAAAAAGTGAAGTCGGCGGCTTTCCGGTTGTCCGCCGCCCAATGCGGCAGTGGATGCTGCGAATCACGGCATTCGCAGAGCGCCTCATCGCGGAATTGGACGGGCTGGATTGGCCGGAAGGGATCAAGCTGCTCCAGCGCAATTGGATCGGGCGGAGTGAAGGAGCAGAAGTCGTCTTTCGCGTGGTTCCATCCTCCGAGAGCGAAACTGACGCGGACATTGCTGTTTTCACGACACGGGCGGACACGCTTTACGGCGCAACCTACCTGATTCTGGCGCCGGAGAATCCGCTTGTAGACCAAACGACGCGACCTGAGAAGCGTGAAGCGGTCACCGCTTATCGTGAGGAGGTCGCCGCAAAATCCGATCTGGAGCGAACTGATCTCGCGAAGGAGAAAACGGGTCTTTTCATCGGCGCCTATGCGGTCAATCCGGTCAACAGTGAACGCATTCCCATCTGGATCGCGGACTATGTCGTGATGGGGTACGGCACCGGCGCAATCATGGCTGTGCCGGCTCACGATGAGCGCGACTTCGACTTCGCGCAAAAATTCAAGCTGCCGATCAGAAGAGTCGTCGCAGCTGAAGTCCGTTCAAACGATGGGGCTAACCCGGCTGCGAGCACGCGGCCGGTTGTCTGCACAAGCGGAGAAGGGTTTGCCATCAACTCGCCCCTGATAGACGGGCTGCCCACATCCGCGGCACAAGCGAAGATAATCGCGTGGCTGGAGCAAAATGGTCACGGGCGTCGCGATGTCCGTTACAAATTGCGTGACTGGCTTTTTTCTCGTCAACGCTACTGGGGCGAGCCGTTTCCGATTGTCTGGCGCGATGGCAAACATGAAGCACTGCCCGAAAGCAAGCTTCCTCTGACCGCACCAGATCTCAAGGATTTCAAGCCAACCGGCACCGGTGAACCGCCGTTAGCGAAAGCGAAGGATTGGCTGCGCTACTCGGAGGCCGCCTTCCGTGAGACGAACACCATGCCGCAATGGGCCGGCTCGTGCTGGTATTACCTGAGATTTTGCGATCCGACTAACAATGACCGGTTTGTTGGAGAAGAAGCAGAGCGCTACTGGATCGGAGGCGAGAGTTCAGGGTTCAGGGTTCGGAGTTCGGAAAGCAGCTCTCCTGAAACCCGAACCCTGAACCCTGAACCCTTGTCCATGCCCGGCGGGGTTGATCTTTACGTGGGCGGGACGGAACACGCGGTCCTGCACCTCTTGTATGCGCGCTTCTGGCACAAGGTGCTCTTCGACTTAGGCTATCTTTCCAAGCCCGAGCCATTCCAGCGCCTCGTCAATCAGGGCATGATCCTCGGCGAGGACGGCCGCAAAATGTCGAAGCGCTGGGGCAACGTGATCGACCCTTTGGACGTGATCGCGGAGTACGGTGCGGATGCATTCCGCTGCTACGAGATGTTCATGGGGCCGCTCGAGCAGATGAAACCCTGGAGCATGAAAGGGGTCGAAGGTGTCTCTCGTTTTCTCGCCCGCGTCTGGCGATTGATGATGGAGGAGAGCCAGGCTGGGCATTGGTTGCTCTCGCCCGAGATCGAGGAAATTGCCCCGGACAAACGTGAGTTGAAAGTGCTGCATGCGACGGTCAAGAAAGTCACCGAAGATATCGAGGCGTTATCTTTCAACACCGCCATTTCGCAGATGATGATTCTGGTGAACGCGTTCACGAACGCGCCTGTGAAGCCGCTCAGTGCGATGCGCACACTGCTGGTTTTGCTGAACCCTTTTGCCCCACACCTCACGTCGGAACTTTGGCAAAAGCTTCAGCTAAAGTTTGGCGAAAGCGAGGGTGCCATCACGGACCAGAGTTGGCCGGCTTACGACGAAAAGCTGCTGGTGGAGGACGAAGTCGAGATTGTCATCCAGGTAAATGGGAAACTACGCGACAGAATCGTAGTACCGCTTACGGCGAGCGAAAGCGAAGTGGAGGCTGCAGCGCTCGCCAACCCCAAAGTTCACGAGCTGACGATTGGGAAAACGATCCGCAAAGTGGTGGTCGTGCCCAAAAAGCTTGTCAACATCGTCGCCTCCTGACGAACTGCTCCGCCTATGCTGAAGGAGTTCAAAGAGTTCGCCATCAAGGGCAACGCCGTGGACATGGCGGTGGGCATCATCATCGGAGCGGCCTTTGGCGGAATCGTGACCTCCTTGGTGAAGGACATCATCATGCCGCCCATCGGAGTGCTGACCGGCGGCCTCGATTTTTCGAACAAGTTCC
>JACDBM010000106.1 GCA_013694945.1 Chthoniobacterales bacterium | reverse complement strand
GAAGAAACCGTCGAAGTCTTCCCGGAGCTGTTCGACCTCATCGCGGCGCGGCACGCCATTGATCTTGAGATAGGAAGCCGCGGCTTCGGTGTCGTTCGTCTCCAGCTCCAGCCAGATATCCGGCTGGCTCAGGTTCGGGATTCGATCGATCCAAAGCCGGTTCGGCCCAAATTGAAAGATGCACCCATCCTCTTCTTCCTCGATTAAGGGCAGGCCGAGCGTGTCACGGTAGAACGCAATCGTCTGCTCGTAGGTATGCGCCGGGCACTTGATGGCGATATTCGCGCCACCAGAAAATTGCGGCCCGTTAACGTTGGCAACCATGAGCGTGGGTGGAGAGGGAAACGAGCCGGGCGGCTAGCCTCCGGCCGAGCCGGCGCCGCCCGGTTGAGTCATGGCAATGGGATCAAGCGCTGCGTTGAGTTCCGCCTCAGAGAGCACTTTTTTCTCCAGGCTGATTTCCCGCACGGTTCGTCCGGTCCGAGCGCTTTCCTTCGCGATTTCGGCGGCGCGATCGTAGCCGATCTTCGGGGCCAGGCTGGTCACCATCGCCATCGACAGCTCGACCAGCTCGCGGCAACGCTCCTCGTTGGCCGTAATCCCGCGCACGCATTTCTCGGTAAAGACTTCGCAGGCGTTGGCGAGGAGGCGAATGCTTTCGAGAAGATTGTGCGCCATCACGGGCATCATTACGTTCAGCTCGAAGTTTCCGTTCGCGCCAGCCCAGGTGATGCACGCATCGTTTCCGATCACCTGCGAGCAGACCATCATCATCGCTTCGCACATCACCGGGTTCACCTTGCCCGGCATGATCGAGCTGCCCGGTTGCGTGGCCGGTAATTGGATCTCGCCGATGCCGCAGCGCGGACCGCTGCTCAGCCAGCGGATGTCGTTGGCGATTTTGAACAGGCTGACGGCAATCGTCTTCAACTGTCCACTCGTCTCCACGACGGCATCCTTGCTGCCCTGGGCCTCGAAGTGGTGGGAAGCTTCGCGGAAGCCGATGCCAGTGCGCGCCTCGAGATGCCGCATGACTTTGCCGGGAAAATCGAGATGCCGGTTTAACCCGGTCCCGACAGCCGTGCCGCCGAGTGCCAGTTCCTGCAGAACGTCGATCCCCCTTTGCGCCCGCTCCCGCGCATAGGCGATCTGCTGGGCATAACCGCCGAATTCCTGACCGAGCCGCACCGGGGTTGCATCCATGAGGTGCGTCCGCCCGATCTTGATGACGTCCCAGAACTCCTTCGCCTTCGCTTCGAATTCCTTTCGGAGTTTTTCCAGCTCGGGCAACAAGCAATTCCGGAGTTGTTCGGCGGCGCTGATGTGAATCGCGGCCGGGATCACGTCGTTGCTCGATTGCCCCATGTTGACGTGATCGTTCGGATGAACCGGATCACGCGCGCCGATCGCTGCGCTCGCCAGCTGCGAGCAACGATTCGAGATCACCTCGTTGATATTGGTATTCGTGCTCGTGCCGGAACCTGTCTGAAAGATGTCGAGCGGGAAATGCTCGTCGAGCTTTCCCTCGATCACTTCTTCAGCCGCCTGAACGATAAGAGCCGAGCGACGGGCATCGAGCGAGCTGAGATCGTGATTGGCCTGCGCCGCGGCCCACTTCAGCAGTCCAAGCGCACGCAGGAAAGGGCGCGAAAACCGATACCCGCTCACGGGGAAATTCAAGACTGCCCGCTGCGTGGAGGCGCCAAAAAGCGCCCGCGCGGGGACCGACATCTCCCCCATCGAGTCCTTCTCGATGCGGCACTCGCCGGCGGTCATGCGATCTGGTCGACGGGCACCCGCCGGGACTGCGCCGCCGAGGAATGGCTGCGGCCGTTCCGCATGTTCGTTTTTTTGAACACGGTGATAAACATGGGCGGAATGTTCTGCAGAAAGTATTCCGACTCAGCGTCCTCAAATAAGGTCGCGTGCTGCCGGAGTTCGTTCGTCACCTGGTAGATAATGAAGCTCCCACCCGGCGCGATCGCATCGTAGGTCTTCTGCAAAAGCGCACGTTTTTTCCCAAGATCCAAAATGCTAAAAGGAATCCCCGAGACCACGTAATCGCAGAGCCCGATGCCGCGGCGCTGGAGCTCGGCCGGGAGCTGCGCGGCATCGCCATGAATGACGTGGACGCGCGGATTCTTCGCGAACTGCCGCTGGAGGTCCCGGGAGAAATCCGAGTCGAGCTCAAAGAGCAGCAGAGTCGACCCCGCATGCATCCTGCGCGCGATCTCGCGCGAGTGAACACCTTCTCCCGGGCCATACTCGGCAATGACGCGCGGCTGCTCGAGGT
Source organism: Chthoniobacterales bacterium (assembly GCA_013694945.1). GTDB lineage: Bacteria > Verrucomicrobiota > Verrucomicrobiia > Chthoniobacterales > UBA10450 > JACCTI01. The sequence continues at coordinate 435 of JACDBM010000106.1, read as the reverse complement.
TCATCTTGCTCGCGACGCGTTCCACGAGCGCTTTAGAACTCGGAATAATCGAAGCGACTTGGAATGGCCGCTGCAGAAATCGCTTGAAAAACAGAACGCTCATGAAGTTCGCAACAGTCAACTGCTGCTCCCGGCTTGTCCAGTCGCGATCTGAGAACGCGCGGGCGGGAATCGCCATCTTCCGCGCTCACAAAGGCGCGAGGATGAGCCGGTTCAAGCGTCAGAACCTAACGAATGCGGAAGAAATCATTGACATTCCCTCTAAGATCCCGGATGTTTCGGCTTCGCGTGAAAAGACTTGCGCGTTCCCGCCTTCTTTGTTCAAACACGTCGCATGCACAACCTATTAACGGTTAAGGAAACCGCCAAGTATCTGCGGATTCCTTTACCGACCGTTTACTATCTTGTGCAACGCGGCCAACTCCCTGCCATTCA
>JACDBM010000088.1 GCA_013694945.1 Chthoniobacterales bacterium | reverse complement strand
ATCGCGATTCTGCGCTCGATGGGCTATCGCGCCAGTGACATCAGTGCGGTGTTTCTTTGGCAGGGCGCCATGATCGCGGCCGCGGGCGCTCTCCTCGGTTGCATCGCGGGGGCGCTGCTCACCTGGGGCGTCTCGCAAATCCCCATTCGGGTCCGGGGCCTGATCGTGACGGATCACTTTCTCGTCGCCTGGAATTGGCAGCACTACTTTTGGGCAACCGTTCTCGCGGCCATTGCCGTGTTCATCGCCAGCTACGTGCCGGCACGGCGCGCCGCGCACCTCCCGCCGGTAGCAACGTTGCGCGGCTCGAGCGTGTAACCGCCGCTATGAACCACGATATCTGTCTGACCTGCGAGAGGCTCGAGCGCTACCTCGGCCAAGACGAGTCTCGCGTGCACGCGTTGCGCGGAGTTTCACTCACGCTGGAGGCGGGCACGGTTCACGCGGTGGTAGGTCCCTCGGGCTGCGGCAAGAGTACGTTGCTTTATATCCTGGGGCTGCTCGATCAGCCGGATGGCGGGTCGGTGACGATCAAATCCGAGCCGGTCTCGCATTTGCCGGACGACGAGCTGGCGCGGCGGCGCAACGAGCTGATCGGCTTCATCTTCCAGTTTCATTTTCTGCTCGAAGATTTCAGCGCGCAGGAAAACGTCATGATCCCGATGCGACGGCTGGGCCGACTGCGGGGTGATGAAATGCTCGAGCGCTCGGCTGAACTGCTCGACGCCGTGGGCCTCGGCGGAAAATTGAAACGCCCCAGTCGGCATCTCTCGGGGGGTGAGCAACAGCGCGTCGCGATCGCCCGCGCGCTGGCTAACGACCCGGACGTGATTCTCGCGGACGAGCCGACGGGAAACCTGGACATCGAGAACTCACAGCGCGCTTTCGATCTGCTGCAAAGGATCGTGCAGGAACGCGGCAAGGCTCTCCTGCTCGTGACACATAACCCGCAGATCGCCGCGCTTTGTGACTGGATTCACGAAATGGAAGACGGGCAGATCGTCAATGTTCGGCGTGCCTGAGAGGCTGTTGAAATATCTCCCCAGCGCCGCTCCGGTGCGCCATATTGATAGCTCCTGCCCGCAGAAACTCTCAAGCTCCGGAGGAGCGCCATGTTTATAGCAGCCGACGAAAAGGGACCCAAGCTCCGTAGGAGCGGCAGGTGTTGGCCGGATGACATGCCGCCGCTCCCAAGGAGCTTGGAGCCCACCCCGGACGAGCGATCCTATAGACAGGCCGCGCCTCCGGCGCTCCAGCACGAGGATGGCATTGGCAGTATTTCAACAGACCACTAAGGGAAGAACGGCATGAGCAAGGTTTTCCTGACCGGCGCGAGCTCCGGGATCGGACTCGCGACGGCGAAAGCGCTGGTGGAACGCGGACACGAAGTCTGGGGGACTTCCCGTGATCCGGGCCGGCTCCCGGCGCTAGCGCGATTGCATCCGATCCGGCTCGATCTGGGCGATCGCCTCTCCGTTACGGAGGCATGGGAGATGGCGGCGAACGAAGCGGAAGGTATTGACGTTCTGATCAACAACGCCGGGAGTGGCCACTTCAGCCCTGCTGAAACGCTGGAAGACGAATTACGCAGGCAATTTCAAATCGTCTTCTTCGCGCACGTGCAGCTTTGCCAACTGGCCCTGCGCTTGATGCAGTCGCAAGGGCACGGCCTCATCATTAATACGACCTCTCTTGCCTCCCGGCTGCCGGTGCCATTTATGGCGGGTTACAACTCCGCTAAAGCCGCCATGGCTTCATTCACCCTTACGTTGCAGCTTGAACTCGGTGAATCGCTGGTGAAGCTGGTCGATCTCCAGCCGGCCGATATCCGCACGGCATTTAACGACGTGATCTCCACGAGCGAGGAGACGCGAACCAACCACCAGTCGCGCCTCGGAAAAGCATGGCAGATCGTAGATCGAAACTTAAAGAAGGCGCCGAAACCGAGCCTCGTGGCGGAACGCATCGTGAAACTGCTGGAAGACCGTAACCCGCCGCCACGGATCACGGTGGGGGACACTTTTCAGACGATTATTGCACCGATGTTGTACAGTCTTCTGCCATCACGAGCCCGCGTCTGGAGCGTGAGGCGATATTACGGGATTTGATCGAAAGGATGGGAAAGGCGGGCGCGCGAAATTCAATCACGGATGCCGTTATCCTGATGGCCGGCGTCGGCTCGCGCCTCGGTTCTGCAGGCGGAAGCTTTGCCAAGCCGCTCGTGCAAATCGCCGGGCGCCCTTTGATTTCCTACACCTTTGACGCGCTCGTGAGAGCCGGTGTGCGCGACGTCCATGCCGTCATGGGCGCCAACCGCGAGGAACTCGAGGCGGCCCTGCGTCCACTCGTTCCCGGCTCGATCCGCTTTCATCCGATCGTCAATCCCGTCTGGCAGAAACAGAATGGCGTCTCGGTCCTGGCGGCGGAGGACAAGGTCAAGACGCCCTTCTTTTTGCTCATGGGCGATCACCTGTTCGATCCGGGCATGCTCGAGCTTCTGATCGCACAAAGCGATCCAGAGCAGGTGAACCTGGCCGTGGATCGGAAGATCGATTCCATCTTCGATCTGGACGACGCGATGAAAGTCGAGACGCGCGACGACCACCTTGTTTCGATCTCGAAGACCCTGCAAGACTACGACGCGATCGATACCGGCCTTTTTTTGTGCTCGGCCGAGCTCTTTGAATATCTGCGCGGGGCTCAGCGTGATGGCGATTGCAGTCTGGCCGATGGCGTTCGATTGATGGCTCGGGAGGGCAAAGTCCGCGCGATCGACATCGGTGATTCATGGTGGCAGGACGTTGACACTCCAGAAATGCTCCAGCGCGCCGAGCAAGTCGCGCCTCGTCTCCGGCTGACCGCAGCAAGCGCCAGAGCGTAAGTCGGACTCGGACTTCTTCGAGGCTGTGCGCTTTGGGCGCAACGCGCAGGTTGGGCCAAAGGCCCAGCTTCAAACCAGCCCAGGGCAGCGCCCAGGGGTCAACGACGGCAGACAACCGTACCCTAAAAGGGCGAACCGTTGTGCCGTGTTTAGGATTCGCCCTTTCAGGGCTGGATCTCGATCGGGGAACCAAACCCAGGGCGTTGCCCTGGGCTGGCATGAAGCTGGGTCTTTGGCCCGATGCAAGCCGCCGCCGCGGCGATCAGCGCGCTTCCTGCGGCAGGAGAGGACTACGACGCCATCGATACCGGTCTTTTTGTGTGCTCAGCCGGGATCTTCGAATTTCTGCGGCGGGCTCGGCGTGACGGCGATTGCAGTCTGGCCGATGGCGTTCGATTGATGGCTCGGGAGGGCAAAGTCCGCGCGACCGACGTCGGTGATTCGTGGTGGCATGACGTTGACACTCCCGAAATGCTTCGGCGCGCCGAGCAAGTCGGGCCTCGTCTCCGGCTGGCCGCAGCAAGCGCCAGGGCGCAAATCGAACTCGGACTTCTTCGACGCTGTCATGTACCGAGCGACACCTGCACAATCCTGCTCACGGGCGCGTTGGGCCAAAGGCCCACCTTCAAACCAGCCCAGGGCAGCGCCCTGGGTCAGCCAGACAGACAGACAACCGTAGCCCTGAAAGGGCGAATCATTGTGCCGTAGTCATGATTCGCCCTTTCAGGACTGGATCCCGATTGGGGGACCAAACCCAAGGCGTTGCCCTGGGCTGGCATGAAGCTGGGCCTTTGGCCCCATGCAAGCCGAAACCGGCGATCAGCGCGCTTCCTGCGGCAGGACGGGAGCGGTCTGGCGCAGGAAAGCGTTGCCCGCGAGCCCGGAGCTAACTCCCGAGACGACGAGAAGGAGATGCAGAATGCACTCCGGCCAGCCGACAATCGCGAGCAGCAGAAAAGCGAGCATGGCCATGTCGCGCTTCGTCAGTTGCACCAGCCACCAGGCGAAACGTTCGCCGAGAAAAAGAATGCCGGAGCGTTCAAGGAATTCGTGATGCCGCTGATACAATGCGCCATTCCATCTCGTGGCCGTGGCCGAAATATTCTCTGAACGCGAGCGACGGATAAAGACGATACCTTCGCTCAGAAGGATCAGGATGGCGGCGGCAATCCCCTCCGCAAGATAGAACCAGGGGACAGCGCCATGCATTTCCGCCCGTCGCGCCAACCCGACGCCGAGCGTGAGCGCGAGAAGCGCATTGCCGATGAGATCGCACAGGCTGTCGAGGCGGCGGCCAAATTCAGATTGGAGGAATTTGGCGCGAGCGATCTCGCCATCACACCCGTCCAGAATGCTGTAG
>JACDBM010000087.1 GCA_013694945.1 Chthoniobacterales bacterium | reverse complement strand
CCAGACGAGCAGCATAATGCGGTGGAGGAAGAGGCGACGCGCGCGAAGCGGTTGCGCGAGCGTGTGGCAGCGTGGGTGACTTTCGAAGAAGGAATGCTCTCCAGACAGAAGGACTAAGACTAAGCCGTTGTGAGATCGGGCGCTTGAGCCGAACTTGCCCAGTCCGCTTCACGTCGGACCTATTCCATGCAGGCGACCATCCTTATCGTTGACGACGAGAAGCACACCCGCGACGGGCTGCGGCGACTGTTGGAGGACGAATACGACGTTTACGTGGCAGCCGATATGGCGAGCGCGGCCGACGTCCTGGAACGCGATCAGATCGATGTGCTTATCACGGATCTGCGGCTCGCCGGCGATGACGGCATGACGCTGATCGAGCACGCTCTGAAAATGTCCCGCCCTCCGATTTGCATCATGATGACGGCCTACGGTTCCGTCGACACGGCCGTCGAAGCGATGAAGCGGGGTGCCTACGATTTCGTCACCAAGCCGCTCAATCTCGATAAGGTGGAGATTCTGCTCGCCCGCGCACTCGGCAGCCGCCGAATGGAGCAGGAGAATCGAACCCTCCGCCAGCAGGTCGACGAACGCTTCGGTCTCGAAAATGTAATCGGCGAATCCGCCGCCTTACACGAAGTGCTCGATACGATCCGGCAGGTCGCGCCCTCCTCGGCCAATGTGCTGATCGATGGCGAGAGCGGGACGGGGAAGGAATTGGCGGCGCATGCAATTCACAATCTCAGCCGCCGAAGCAAGGCGAAGTTCGTCACGGTGCACTGCGCGGCGTTGTCGCCGACTTTGCTCGAAAGCGAACTTTTTGGCCATGAAAGAGGCGCGTTTACCGGCGCGCACGAGCGGCGCATCGGGCGCTTCGAGCAGGCCAAGGGCGGCACAATCTTTCTGGACGAAATCGGCGAGATCGACCAGAGCACGCAGGTTAAATTGCTCCGCGTGATCAGCGAAGAGCGTGCCTTTGAGCGGGTGGGCGGGAATCAGCTTTTACGCGCTGACGTGCGTCTCATCGCGGCAACGAACAAGGACCTGGCGGAGCTGGTGAAGGAAGGCAAATTCCGGGACGATCTCTACTTCCGCATGAACGTCGTGCACATCACGATGCCGCCTTTGCGCGACCGGAAAGAGGACATTCCACTGCTCGTCCGCGGATTCCTGCGGCACTTCTGCAAAGCAAACGAAAAGCCGCTTCTCGAGCTCACCTCGGATGCCATGAACACGCTGCTCAGCTATCATTGGCCGGGCAATGTGCGCGAGCTGCGGACCGCAATCGAGCATGGCGTGGTGATGGCAAACGGTCCCAAGATCACCCTGCGTGAGCTGCCCATGACCGTGCGGCGGGGCACCGCTGTAAATCTGCCCGGCGGGATCACGGCTTCGAAGGCATGGGGGGAGAGATCGAGCCCGCTCGACCTGCACGAAACCGAGCGAAAGCTCATCATGCAAGCGCTTGCTACCACCAGCGGGAACATCACCGCCGCCGCGAAGAAGCTCGGGATCAGCCGACGCACCTTGCACCGGAAGATTAACGAGATGAACGCTGCGAAACAGAACCCGCAAGAGGTCAACCAGGACGCGCCCGCAGTGCGGCAAGAAGTTTAACTGCGCTCGCGGCTTGGCGCTTCTGCTTGTTCGAGGTGAAGTGAAGCGTGCCGCTGGAGGGCGGCACCTCGGCGGTTAACTCATCTTCGCGGATTCTTGCGGAGTCAAACGCGCCGAGCCCGCGGTAAAGGACTCCTGCGCTCGTGAGAGGCGCGAAGCGGCTAAAAAGCTGCCGCGGCGGGCGTCAACCGGAAAGGCGGGCCTAGCGCATCATCCGCTTCGATTTGCAATCCAAGCTCACGCAGGAGTTGAAGGTCGCGGTCCGCCGCAGGGTTTGCGGCGGTGAGAAGTTTTTCGCCGTAGAAGATAGAGTTTGCGCCGGCGAAGAAGCAGAGCGCCTGTCCTTCGCGGGTGAGGCGCGTCCGGCCAGCGGCCAGGCGCACGCGCGCCTTCGGGAGGGCGAGACGCGTCACGGCAATCAGTCGAACAATTTCAAAGATTTCGACCGGCGGTCGGTCGCTCAGCGGCGTGCCGGGCATTGCCATCAGGCAGTTGATCGGAACGCTCTCGGGGGGCGGATCGAAGTTACTCAGGACTTCGAGCATGCGGAGGCGGTCGTCCTCGGACTCGCCCATACCGATGATGCCGCCGCAGCAGACGGACATACCACTTTGCTGCACGGCTGCGATGGTGTTCAGGCGGTCCGTGAAGGTGTGGGTGCTGACAATCTCCGGATAAAATTCCGGAGAAGTGTCGATGTTGTGATTGTAGGCAGTGACCCCGGACTGACGCAGTTTGTGCGCTTCGGCCACACCGATCTGTCCGAGCGTGACGCACACTTCCATCCCAAGCTGGCTCACTTCGCGCACGGTATTCAGGACTTGCTCGAACTTTGGTGTGCCGTCGCGTACGCCCCGCCAGGCGGCGCCCATGCAGAAACGCGTGGCGCCTTGCGCGCGAGCGCGTTTCGCGGCGGAAAGAATGTCCTCGATCGGGAGTAGGTCTTCGCGCTCGAGGCCAGTCGAGTAATGCGCACTCTGCGCGCAGTAGCTGCAATCCTCGCTGCACCCGCCCGTCTTAATGCTAAGCAAGCTGCAACGCTGAATTTGCTCCCCCCGCCAGTGCTGCAGATGCATCTGCCGGCTCTGCGAAATCAAATCGAAGAGCGGCTGATGATAAAGCGCATGGAGCTGATCGAAATGCATGCGTCGCGAGAGTACCGGAACCAGTGCGTGTCGCAATCAGATATGGAATCAACAGGTGAAATCAACTTCACCGGAGCCACAACTATGATCGCCATCCTAGCGAGCGGAGTTTGCACAATCGCTACCAAGCGGTCACAGCGTTGTCACAGAGATGCTGAAGGGTGCAGCTATGGACATCGATGCTCTGCACTCAGCCCTTCTTTCACTCACCGTCTTGCCCGAACAGATTCACGCTGCGCGCGAGAATGTGTCGGCTGCAAATGGCGGCGCTTCATGTGCTTTTGAGGAGTTTTTAAACGCCATGGAACGCGACCTCCGGATCGCGAAAGCTACCCTCGCGCGCGAACTCGGGTTCGCCGTCTGTCACTGCTGCTGGCCGCCCGAACTTTTGACAATAGATGTCGGTGGCCGTGCCTACTGTCCCGCCTCACCGGAAACGGCGCTGGCGGTAAAAGTCCCGGCGCACAAAGCTTCGGCAGGCGCGACCAGCGGGAGCAGGGCCGCCAGAGCGCGCCGGCTGGATGCGTTTACGCGCTCGCAGAAAGAGAAATTGCTCGGGCTGCGAGACATTGTGGTCGATTCCATCGCTGGCGTGGCGCAATCAAATCGTCGACTTCTCGCAAATGGGTCCGAAGCGCCCGCTTTTGTGGGAGACCGCGCGGATGCAGGCAGCGACGCCTCGGAACGCGATTTTGCCTTGAGTTTATTATCGCAGGGACAGGATGCGCTCACCGAGATCGATCAGGCTCTGAAACGCCTCGAATCGGGGGGCATACGGCATTTGCGAAATGTCAGGCCAAGCGATCCCTCGCGCCCGTCTGGAGGCCATTCCCTTCGCTCGTTATACCGTAGAATGCCAAGCGCAAATGGAGAAGCGTAAGGGGACTAAACTGCGGGAGTCCGTGGCGCCCCTTCTGGAGGTCGGGGAAGAGGGTGAGGAAGAAGACGATATCTTAGACAATAGAGAGCCCAGTCGGGGACAGAGAAGTGTCGCACTCGAGTACTTAGAGATGCGTCCCGGACGTCCGCGTTTCGGCCTTAAAAATCAGATGCTGCGTCGTACGCTTTCCAGCGCAAAAGTGGCGAAGCAGTAACCGCGCGACCAACTACACTTTTATCGAAGCGATGCTATGAATTCAAAAGAAGACGGCCTCAGCGGCGCGGAAGATTTCATAGAGGCGGAAATCGAAGCCAGTCACATGCACTCCTCCTCAGCTGAGATGCAAGTGCGTGAGGCGATCGGGAAACTTCCGGGCATCGCTCGACTCGACATCAGCCACGGCAAGGTCTCAGTGCGTTACGATCCGACGCTCACTTCACAGAGACATATCTCGGAGGCTCTGGCCGTCGCTGGTCATCCCGTGCAGAAGATGGGGGTCAGCCGCGATGAACGTCACGCGGGCGGCAAGGCCTCAGCACCAACAGCACCCCCGAATGGGGAGTAGGCGGCAAGGTAGCACGGCACCGACCGCGCTGCAGAACGGCGTATCTGCGTACAACTAGGGCATATGCCTCAGGTCCGCCGCGAGGACACTCCGTCCCCGCTCCCGGAGCTGCGCCTAAGTAGCCTGGTGGTCTTCGCAGATGCGTGGTTGTGGGGTTGGACTGAGAGGTAGAAAAATCTGACGGCGCGCCCGCTCGAAACTTAGGCGGCGATGCCATCGCGTGTGGACGAACACCGTCGGGGTTTGACGCACAGCGATGGACGGCAGCGAACGGCGTCGCAGGTATTCCTCCCTCGTCATGCGCAGAAGAGAACACGCGTATGTCACAACCCCGCGGCAGGGCGGTGAAAGTTTCGTGACTTCCGTCGCGCCGATGTTGCTCGGCCCTCGGCTCAATTTCCGAGATCCCTCAAAAGTGCCTTAAAATTCAGACACGACAGCGCCGAGACACTTGATCGATCTGCATCACTGCCGTCTCGACGGAACGCGACTGCGCTGCGATTTGTCTGGGGACGTCTGCTCTTCCTTTCTTAGCTCGCGGAATTCTGAACGTTTGTCACCGCACTGGCGGCGGAGGATAACGGCGGCGCGGAGTTAAGCTGCTGTCGCGGCGTGCTCCTACCGCGGCAGGCAAGCCAGTGCCGAAATCGAGCGGTTAGTATGCAGCTCGCGCAACCTGACGATCAGGTGAACCGAAAACTTTCACGAGCTTGTGCTCACGAAAAGGTACGCGGCGAGGAACCGTGAATCAAAAGAAACAAGAAAGTAACGAATCCGCCATCAGTCCGTCACAACCGCGGATTAGGAGTTCTGCGAGATAAAAAACCACAGAACCCACCCATGCATAAACTACGTCTAACAATCTTCGCTAGTCTTACCACCCTCGCCTTCGTCGCACCGACTCGCGCCGAATTGATCTACGCCGTGAACGGGAACAACGAGCTGCTGACATTCGATAGCATCGCGCCGGCTGCGATCCTCAGCCGAACCGCGATTAACACCCATGGCAACGACGCCATCCTGAATATCGACTTCCGTCCGGCTACCGGACAGCTCTACGGCTTGAGCGGCAACAACAATCTCTACGTTATCAACCCTGGGACGGGTGGCGCCTCGCTCGTTGGAGCGACAGGCATAACCGGTGGGTTCGATTATGGTTTCGATTTCAATCCTGTCGGCGATCGAATCCGCGTGGCTACCGGCGGGGATCGCTTTTTCCGGGTCGACCCGATCACCAGTGTAGCTACGTCTGGCGGCCAGCTGCACTATAATGCGGGAGATCAGAACGCTGAAGCCGTGCCACAAATCACCGGCGCTGCTTAC
>JACDBM010000068.1 GCA_013694945.1 Chthoniobacterales bacterium | reverse complement strand
TTTCGCTTGCCCTTCCTGAGTTGATTTCGCGCGGCCTCAAGGAGCTTTTCACGCGCGACGACTTCATCGACGAGGCCCAAGCGCAAGGCGTCGTCTGCCGAATAAAGCTTACCTTTCAGGATCACTTCGGACGCCACCTCAGCGCCGACCAGCCGTGGCAGGCGCGTCGCACCGCCCCAGGCCGGCACTAGCCCAAGCGTCGTTTCCGGAAGGCCAACGCGCGTGGCCGGATCTTCCGAAGCCACCCGATAATCACAGGCGAGCGTGATCTCGTAACCGCCGCCAGCGCATGCGCCGTGGATCGCGGCCACCGTCGGAATCTTGAGAGCGGCGAGGCGATTGAAGACGCGCTGCCCTTCCGCGATAAACGCGCGCAGCTCCCTGCTCTGCGCCTGCCGCAAGAGCGTTTGCAAATCGGCGCCTGCAATGAAGATCGACTTCTTCGCGGACGTGACGATGAGCCCTTTCATTGAGTCGTCGTTCTCGATTGCCTCGAGGTGCTCCCGCAGGCTGTCCATGGTCGCCGCATCAAAGATGTTCGCACCTGATTCGGGTCGATCGAAGCTCAGGAGGCAGATTCCATCCGCGCCCACCTCTCGCCGGATCATTGAACCAGTCGCAGTCGCCATCACCGCGTTCATATTGGCGACTTTCTCCTGAATTCCAAGTGGAGATGGCCATCCCGCAGGGGGTTACCTGCTGATACCTCCCTCAGGTTCTTTATTGCCTCGCGATAACACGCCCGGTTGCCGCTGCGCAGAAAGGACTCCATCACCAGTCCGCATTGCGCCGGAAACAACGCGGTGATAGAAGACGGACGCCGTCGCTTCTGGCGACGCTACTCGCCCAAAATGGTCGGCAGGATTTTACAACCGGAAATCAAGAACCTGATCGATTCGCGCAACTTCGGCGCGTTGCGAGAGGTATTTTCGGATTGGCCGCCGGCCGATGTCGCCGAGGTGATTCTCGACATGCCGGAGCACGAACAGGTCATCATTTTTCGCGTCCTCCCGCACGATCTGGCGGCGGATGTTTTCGAATACCTGGAGGTCGACGCGCAGCAGCAGCTCCTGCGCGGCATGGCCCAGGAGCAGGTGGTCGGAATTCTGAACGAAATGTCGCCGGACGATCGCACGGCGTTGCTGGAGGAACTGCCGAGCGCCGCCGCGCGGCAGCTGCTCCAACTGCTCACTCCAGACGAGCGGCGCACTGCGCAGGCGCTCCTCGGTTATCCCGAAGGGAGCGTCGGCCGTCTGATGACGCCGGATTTCATCGCGGTGCATGCGGATTGGACTGTGAAAGAAGTCCTCGATTACGTGCGCGAGAACGGACAGGACTCCGAGACATTGAACGTAATCTATGTTGTCGATGAACGCGGGAAGTTGATCGACGATCTGCGAATTCGTGAATTCCTCCTCAAGCCGCTCGAGACCAAAGTCCGCGATCTGATCGACGAGAACTATGTGAGCCTGAGTGTCGTCGATCCAGAGCGCGATGCCGTCGCCGTTTTCCGGAAATACGATCGCACTGCGCTGCCGGTGACGGATTCGAACGGCGTGCTGGTCGGGATGGTCACGATCGATGACATGCTGGACGTCGCGGAAGAAGAAGCGACGGAAGATATCCAGAAGTTTGGCGGCATGCAGGCTCTGGAGGAGCCATACCTGAAGCTGCCGCTCATGGGCGTCGTCAGGAAACGGGCCCCCTGGCTGGCCGTGTTGCTGCTCGGGGAGATGCTAACCGCGACCGCCATGGCGTATTACCAGACGGAAATCGCGAAGGCGCTGGTCCTGACAGTGTTCTTGCCCATGATTATTTCGAGCGGCGGCAACTCCGGGTCACAAGCTTCCACTCTCATCATTCGCGCGATGGCGCTCGGCGAAGTGACCTTGCGCGATTGGTGGCGGGTGATGCGGCGCGAGTTCCAGGCGGGACTGCTGCTCGGCGTGATGTTGGGCTGCATCGGGGCTTGTCGGGTCGCGATGTGGGCAATCATCGGCCAGCAATATTTCCACCAGGATGTTTATGGATCTCATTGGGCACTCGTGGCGCTGACTGTGGGAGTGGCGTTGATTGGGGTAGTGCTGTGGGGCTCTCTTTCCGGCTCGATGCTCCCGTTTGCGCTGCGGCGTTTCGGATTGGATCCCGCAACCTCTTCCGCGCCGTTCGTCGCCACGCTGGTAGATGTGACGGGGGTGATAATCTATTTCACCCTCGCGCTGATTTTTCTGCGCGGAACGATGTTATAGACGGCGTCGTCTCAACGAAGGGCAACCCGGACGTCGCCAGGAGACAGAAACGTGCCGCAATTAACTCGCGATCCGCACCCACTCGTTGCGCGCGAGCGAATCAGAGACAGCTTGCACCACGCGCATGTAGCGAACGCCTTCTTCGAAATCGGGCTTTGCACGAATCTTGCCGCGGGATTTCACGGCCTCGATGAAGTCACTTTCAACGCGCCAGCCACCTTCGATCGCGGGCGTTAATTCCACGTCGTGCAGGGCGCGATCGCCGATCTTCCCAGCTTGGATGAGGTCCGTCCCGAAGTCGTAAGTCATCGTTCCCGAATCACCATAAATCTCGAGACGATCGCCGTTGGGCAAAGCATTGATGCCGCTGAATTCCAGGACGCCCTCCGCTCCGTTCGCGAAGCTGCAAAGAACCGTCAGAAGATCAGGGATGATAACCTCGTATCCCTGCCGGACGGGATGCAGGATTTTTCCGCGCGCAAAGACCCCGGTGATGTCACCGAGCCAGCGTTGCAGCACCTCAACGTAAATGCCAAGCGCGAGCACGTTGAGCCCGCTGATTTCAATCCGTTGGCGCCAATGTGCCGGCGCATCCGGGTTGAGATATGCGCCGGTGAAAGCTTGCAGGCGGACGTGATGCGGCCGGCCGAGGTAATTCTCTGCGAGAAGCTTCTTCACGAGCGCATCCCCGCGCAATCCAAATGGCGGCGGGCAAAGCATGGTCACTTGCTCCGGGAAACGTCGGGAAGCGGCGAGCATTTCTTCCGCCTCGGCGAGATCCATCGCCATGCGCGCCTGACAGAACACGTGCTTGCCGGCTTCCAGCGCGGAGACGGTCACCGCCGAATGCATGTACGGAGGCGTGCCGATCCAGACTGCATCAATATCCGGCAGCGCCAGAAGGTCCGCCCAGTTCTGCATCGGAACTGCATTCGGCACATACTCGTCGCAAAATTTCAACGCACTCTCATAAGTGGAGTTGGAAACCGCGACCACCTCAACGTCGGAATATCGTTTCAGGCCGGGCAGGTGCCGGGTTCGGACGATGTCGCCGGCACCGATGATACCGATTCGAAGTTTGTGATTGGTCGAGCGACGCATCTCCCTTTACGCTAAAAACATGCAGCCAGGTGCGGGTTATCGCGCTGAAGTAGCTTTGACCGCGGCAATATAAAGGTGTTCAAGATTCGCTTGACCGAGCGTAGCCGCCACGGCACGTTGCGCGACTCTTTTCCGGATTCGTTATGTCGAAAGTTTGCAGCATTACAGGTTCCAAGGTTACGCGCGGGAGTATTATCCACCGCCGAGGAATGGCCAAGAAAAAGGGTGGCGTTGGCCGGCACGTGACGAAAAATGTGCCACGCACCTTCAGCCCAAACCTGCAAGAGCATCGCGTCTGGATACCTGAGCTGCGACGATACATGCGAATCAAAGTGACGGCACGTGCGCTAAAGACGCTGAACAAAAACGGCGCCTTCGCCACTTTGAAAAAAGCCGGCTTGCTCGCCGCCTAACAAAGGCAAATGCGGAGCGCCTGCCCTTAGGATTTTGGCGTCTCGGCTGGTGCTGGAGCCGCAATGTCTTCGTCTGTCGCAGGTGACTTCTGCGGGGCCTCGGGAGCGGCAGGCTCGACCGACTCAATCCTCTGGTCCACTGACATTCCGCCCGCTTCGTCATCGACTCTCAATCCGTCGGTTAGCGTTTCTCCAAGCAGCGGCGTTGCCCGCTGCCCTTGAAATTCTTGCCCGCGAGGTAGCGAAGCATCTGCAGCTGGTTCGGTACAAGCGGTCGCGGTGGGCGCCGGTTCGCTGGTGATTGTCTCGTTTCTTGGGGTCTGATCTGTTCCCTGCAACGGGGGCTTGGCGCGCGGCAAGTCCAGGGAACCGTCGTTGAACTCGAGCAGGTAGCCTTCTGTGATCAGCCAGCGAAGGTTTGATGCGAGGGAAAGCTTCAGCTTGTCCGATTCCGAGGGGTCGTGGAGTGCTGAGACCATCTTTTCCGCGAGTTGCTTTCGGTTGATTCCGGGCGTCTCCGCGATCGCCGCAAGAATCGAATTGATCGAGGCTGAGACCACAGCGCTCTCGTGACTGAAGCTGCGGATGCGGATCGGCGACACGAAGAGCATTCCCTTGCGATGGCGGAAGATGTGCAAACCAGCCGAGCGCAACCCGCCGGCGAGCTCCTGCATCATCTTCGAAGGCGACCGAATCTCCGCGGACCAGGCATTTTCGATCACGCGACCCAAGCCGCGATCCGGCAAATGGCGGCTCAAAACTCCGCTGACGGTGAGCTCCTGCGCGCTACGCAATAAGCCAGGCAAATGTGTCTGCCGGAAATGGCGCTCCACCTCCGTCAGGCTCGTGAATGTGACCGGCGGCTCGACCTTTTTCGTCGTGAAAGTCGTAACGCTCCGCGCCTGTTCTTTCCAGGCCTCAACCGCGGCAGGATCACTCACGATCTCAATCTGGCGTTGATAATCGCCAAAGCTCATCCGCCGACTGTAACGCTGCTCATAGAGGCCGCGCAGCTGTGGCTGGTAGCTGTGATGATTGGTAGGACCTAACAACGTTCCGCTGACGCGGTCACGCGCGACGTTGTTGAAGTTGCCTTTGATCGGGTCCGACTGTGTGACAGCTGCGGTATAGAAATCGTCTTTTGTGAGTGCGAAGGCGCTTCCTTCGAGAATGCGCTGATCGGCTGCCACTGCTCCGTCGTCGCCGAGTTGCGAGAGCGGCGATTCCACAGGCGCCTTTAGCTGCACATCGTATCGCTCCGGCTTATCCAGGAACATGCGCGCGAGCGCGAAAACGGAATACGTCACGGTTCCAGATTTGATTTGCGCGATGACGCTTTCAAAAGCCGCCGGATGCGGAATGAACCGCACATCGACCATCGGCAACGGAGCTGGCGCGGGAGGCGGTCGATTTTCCGATGAACGTTCCGTCCGCTCGGGCCGGCGTTGCTCGCGTTGCCCTCCACGATCCCGTTGCTCGCGACGTTTCGGCGGGCGGGATCGAGCATCGCGCTCGCGCTGCGGCCCGCGACCTGGCTGATCGAACGGTCGTTCCTCTTCGCCTTGATAATCGCCGTAATCGGTCGGTCGCGACGGTTCATTGACCCACGCGGGCATCAATTTCAGATCGAGCAAATCAACGGGAGTCGTCGGCATGAGCAGCTTGTCTTCTCTTACCCTAACTCCTCGCGAAGTAAACCGTTGCGCGCGCATTCACAGCGCCGATTCGCGTCGGGAAATTTATTGACAAGACTGCGGATTCATTTACTTGCCATCCCTA